>JBPYEF010000095.1:0-14103 GCA_051985875.1 Hyphomicrobiaceae bacterium | reverse complement strand
GCAGGACGTTGAAGGGATTCCAGTTGGCCTGCTTGCCCTCCGCCGCCTGAATGGCAATGCGCCCCGCGGCGGCAAGCACGGCGGCGCCATCGGGGCGCGCCGTCGCAGCGCTGCTTAGGATCAGCATGGGCAACTTTGCCGCGCGCAGCGCGTCGCTGAAGGGATGCTTGCCTGCGGCTATCTCCTCCAGCACCTGTGGCCCGGCGCCGAGATAGCGATAGGGATAGCTGAGGTCGACCCTTGGCCCGATCAGGGCGATATCCGCGCCCCCCTGCCGGTAACGCCTGCGGATGCGCACATTGAGGACGGCCGCTTCCAGCCGCGGGTTGCAGCCGATCAGCAGGATCGCATCCGCCCGCTCGATACCCTCGATCGAGGCATTGAACAGATAGCCGGCGCGGCCGAGCTTGGGGTCGAGCTTGGCCCCCTCCTGGCGGCAGTCGAGGTTGCCCGAGCCAAGGCGCAGGAACAGGTCGGCGAGCGCAAACATCTCCTCCGCGGCGGCGAGATCGCCCGCAATGGCGGCGATACGCTCGGGCTTGGCCGCCTTGAGCTTGGCAGCCACCAGCGATAGCGCCTCGTTCCATTCCACCGGCTCGAGCTTCCCGGCCCTGCGCAGATAGGGCCGGTCGAGGCGCTGAGTGCGCAGGCCATCGGCAACGTGCCGCGTCTTGTCCGAGATCCACTCCTCATTCACCGCGTCGTTGTTGCGCGGCAGGATGCGCACCACCTCGCGCCCGCGCGTATTGACGACAACCGCCGAGCCGATTGCGTCCATGACGTCGATGCTTTCCGTTGCATGCAATTCCCAGGAGCGGGCCGCGAACGCCCACGGCCGGTGCGTGAGCGCGCCCACGGGGCACAGGTCGACCACGTTGGCCGACAACTCGGACATCATGCCCTGCTCGAGATAGGTGGTGATCTCCATGTCCTCGCCGCGGCCGATCGCCCCCAGTTCCTCGACCCCGACCACCTCGGTCATGTAGCGGACACAGCGCGTGCACTGGATGCAGCGCGTCATCGCCGTCTTGATCAGCGGCCCGAGGTATTTTTCCTCCACCGCCCGCTTGTTTTCGCCATAGCGCGAGCCGCCGAGGCCGTAGGCCATCGCCTGGTCCTGCAGATCGCATTCCCCGCCCTGATCGCAGATCGGGCAGTCGAGCGGATGATTGATCAGCAGGAACTCCATCACGCCCTCGCGCGCCTTCTTGACCATCGCGGAGCGGGTGCTGATCACTTTCGGACTGCCGTCCCGGTTGGGTGGCAGGTCATTGACGCCCATGGCGCAGGAGGCGACGGGCTTGCCCATTCCGGCGACCTCCACCAGGCACATGCGGCAGTTGCCGGCAATCGACAGCCGCTCGTGGTAGCAAAAGCGCGGGATCTCGACCCCGGCGAGTTCGCAGGCCTGAATCAGCGTGATCCCGTCTTCGACCTCGATGCGCTTGCCGTCGATGATCAGCGGCTTTGACATGTCTTTTCGTCCCAACAGCCTTACCTGCTCCCCGCGCGCGCCGTGCGCTCAAGGTGGCCTCTGTTCGCTCGTCGCTCGCTACGGCGCCAGGGCCGACGGCGCAGCGCGGCCGCTAGGGGAACGCGCCCGGACGCGAATCCCGCCGGCAACCGCCCCGCCCGGTCACTCCGCCGCCTCCTTCATGCTCGCCGCGTAGCGCGCAATGCGCTCTTCCAGCAGCGGCCGGAAGTGCCTGATCAGGCCCTGTACGGGCCAGGCGGCGCCATCGCCCAAAGCGCAGATGGTGTGTCCTTCGATCTTGGTCGTCACGTCGTACAGGAGGTCGATCTCGGAGGGGTGCGCATCGCCCCGCTCCATGCGTTGCAGTACGCGCCACATCCACCCGCAACCCTCGCGGCAGGGCGTGCACTGCCCACAGCTCTCGTGCTTGTAGAAGTAGGCGATGCGCCGAATGGCAGCGATCACATCGGTCGACTTGTCCATGACGATCACGGCCGCCGTGCCCAACCCCGATTTGAGCTTGGTCAGGCTGTCGAAATCCATGGTCAGGTCAGCGCACAGATGAGCCGGCAGCAAGGGCATCGAGGAGCCGCCGGGAATAACCGCGAGCAAGTTGTCCCAGCCCCCGCGCACTCCCCCCGCGTGGCGCTCCAGCAGCTCCCGCAAGGGGATACCCATCTCCTCCTCGACGACGCAGGGTTGCTCGACGTGCCCGGAGATCTGGAACAGCTTGGTGCCCGTGTTGTTGGGTTTGCCGAGCCCGGCAAACCATGTCGCACCGCGGCGCAGGATGTCCGGCACGACAGCGATCGATTCGACGTTGTTGACGGTCGTCGGAGCGCCGTAGAGGCCGACGTTGGCCGGGAACGGCGGCTTTAGGCGCGGCATGCCCTTCTTGCCTTCCAGGCTCTCCAGCAGCGCGGTTTCCTCGCCGCAGATGTAGGCGCCGGCACCGTGATGGATGATCAGCTCGAAGTCCCAACCGTGCACGTTGTTCGCGCCGATCAAGCGCGCCGCGTAGGCTTCCGCCACGGCGGCCTCGAGCCGCTCCCGTTCGCGGATGAACTCGCCGCGGACGTAGACGTAACAGGCGTGCGCGCGCATGGCGAAGGAGGCAAGCAGCGCGCCTTCGATCAGAAGGTGGGGATCGTGCCGCATGATCTCGCGGTCCTTGCACGAGCCGGGCTCGGACTCATCGGCATTGATCACGAGATAGGAAGGCCTGGGATCGCTCTTGGGCATGAACGACCACTTGAGCCCGGTCGGAAAGCCGGCGCCGCCACGCCCGCGCAGGCCCGAGGCCTTGACCGCGTTGATGATCCAGTCGTGTCCCTTGTCGATCAGCCCCTTGCTGCCGTCCCAAGCGCCGCGGCTCCTGGCACCCGCGAGCTTCCAGTCGTGAAACCCATAGAGGTTGCGAAAGATGCGGTCTTGGTCCGACAGGGCCATGGCTGGCGATCCCTAGCTGCCGGCAACGGCGGTTTTCAGGGTGGTTGGCCCGGTCGCCGGGCAGGACGCCTGGCGACCGATCTGGGAACCCGGCGTCGGCTGCTTGCCAGCTGCCAGCTGGTCGAGCACGGTTTCGAACAGCGCGGGGGTGAGATCCTCGTAGGTGTCCTTGAAAACCTGCACCATCGGCGCGTTCGCACAGGCACCGAGGCACTCGACCTCCTCCCAGGAAAAATCACCGTCCGCGGACAGATGCAGCGGCTCGTGATGGATGCGCCGCTTGCACACCTCGATCAGTGTCGTCGCGCCGCGCAACATGCACGGGGTGGTGCCGCACACCTGCACGTGCGCGCGCCTGCCCACCGGCGCCAGCTGGAACATGGTGTAGAAGGTTGCGATCTCGTAGATGCGAATGTGGGGCATATTGAGCATGCCGGCTACCAGGCGCATGGCCGGCTCCGGCAGCCAGCCGCCGTGCTGTTCCTGCGCACGCCACAGCAGCGGGATCACCGCCGAAGCCTGCCGGTCGCTGGGAAATCTGGCGATCACGGACTGCGCCCAGGCGGCGTTCTCGGGTGTGAACGCGAACGTGGCGGGCTGATCTGCGGCCAATCTGCGCACGGACATCGGCAACTCCGCCTTGAGCTTTCGCGTCGGCGAACAGGCGCTCGGGGCGATCCTTGTTCGGCGCCATCCTTATAGGGTGAGCCAGGGGCTTTGTCGCGCCTTATACCCGGTTTCCCGGCTACGGGAAGGGCGCGGCAAAGTCGCAAGCGCGCTACCCCTGCGGGCTGCCAAGCCTGCGCTGCGCGCAAGCCCTATGCCGGTTAGCCGGCGCGCCAGGTCAGCGGCGCGAGCGCGAGACAGATCAGCCCGCAGCTCACGTGAAAGGCGACCTGCGGCAGTTCGCCGAGCGCACGCGCGGCGATTGTGGCATCGGCAAAGCACACCAGCGCACCGGTGGCAAACCACAGCGCCAAGGCTCGCCACTGCCGCAGCAGCGCAAATCCGATCGCCAGCAGACCGAGCCAGACATTTCTGATGCCAATGACGCTGTAGAGCTCATGCCCGAGCGGTCGCTTGGGGATGCCGAAGGAGCGCGCGGCCGCTTCCGGGAGCAGCAGGTAGCGCACGCCGATGAAGGTCAGGAGCGCGCCGCCGAGCACGCAGATCACCAGCAAAGCGCGCTCGCCCGCGCGCGGCCTCCCAACAGTCTCGGCACGCGGAGCGCTCACCGGTCGATCTCGCCGAACACGATGTCGAGCGAGCCGAGGATCGCCGACACGTCGGCGAGCATGTGACCCCTGTTCAGAGCATCCATCGCCTGCAGGTGGGGGAACCCCGGCGCGCGGATCTTGCAGCGGTAAGGCCGATTGGACCCATCCGCCACCAGGTAGACGCCAAACTCCCCCTTGGGCGCCTCTACCGCGGCATAGACCTCCCCTGCCGGCACGTGGAAGCCTTCGGTGTACAGCTTGAAATGGTGAATCAGCGCCTCCATCGAGCGCTTCATCTCCGCCCTCTTCGGCGGCACCACCTTGCGCTCGTCGCTGACGTGCGCTCCCTGGCCCTCGCTGGAGAGCAGCTTGCTACAGCACTGCTGCATGATGCGAACCGACTGGCGCATCTCCTCCACGCGAATGCAGTAGCGGTCGTAGTTGTCACCGTTCTTGCCGATCGGAATGTCGAAGTCGAGCTCGCTGTAGCACTCGTAGGGTTGGGCCTTGCGCAGGTCCCAGGCGGCGCCGGAGCCGCGCAGCATCACGCCGGAAAAACCCCAGCGCATGCAGTCGGCCAGGCTGACCACGCCGATGTCGACATTGCGCTGCTTGAAAATGCGGTTCTCGGTCAATAGTCCTTCGATGTCGTCCAGCACCTTGGGGTGCGTCTCGCAAAAGCGGGCGATGTCCTCGATCAGTTTGACGGGAAGATCCTGGTGCACACCACCCATGCGGAAGTACTTGGCATGCATGCGGCTGCCCGAGGCCCGCTCATAAAACACCATCAGCTTCTCGCGCTCTTCAAAGCCCCACAGCGGCGGCGTCAGCGCGCCCACGTCCATGGCCTGGGTCGTGACGTTGAGCAGGTGCGACAGCAGGCGGCCGATCTCGCAATAGAGCACGCGGATCAGCTGGCCGCGCTTGGGTACGCGCAGCTCTAGCAAGCGTTCTGCGGCCAAACAGAAGGCATGCTCCTGGTTCATCGGCGCGACGTAGTCGAGCCGATCGAAATAGCCAATGGCCTGCAGATAGGTCTTGTGCTCGATCAGCTTCTCGGTGCCGCGATGCAGCAGCCCGATGTGTGGATCGACGCGCTCGACCACCTCGCCGTCGAGCTCGAGCAGGAGCCGCAGCACGCCGTGTGCGGCCGGATGCTGCGGGCCGAAGTTGATGGTGAACTGGCGAATTTCGCTTTCGGCCACGCCGGTGAACCTCTCCGATGCCCGGGCGCGAGGCGCCGCGAGCCAGTAATCCCCGTGCCCCGTCGACGGGACCGCGAATAACCCGCGGGGCACACGGGCGCTAATGCGTTGCGCTCACGCCTTCGCCGCGGGCTTGCCGGCCTTCTCGTCGCCCGGCAGCACGTAGTCGGTGCCCTCCCAAGGCGATTCGAAGTCGAACGAGCGAAACTCCTGCGTGAGCCGCGTTGGTTCGTAGACGACCCGCTTCAGATCGTCGTCGTAGCGCACCTCGACGTAGCCCGTCAGGGGAAAGTCCTTGCGCAGCGGGAAGCCCTGGAAACCGTAATCGGTCAGGATGCGCCGCAGGTCCGGATGTCCGGAGAACAGAATGCCGAACATGTCGTAGGCCTCCCGTTCGTACCAGTTGGCCGCCGGGAACGTCGCAACCACGCTTGGCACGGGAGTGTCTTCGTCCGCTTCGCATATCACCCTCACGCGCTGGTTCTTGCGCAGCGACAACAGGTGGTAGACGACGTCGAAGCGCCGCTCCCGTTGCGGATAATCGACCCCGCAAATGTCGATCAACACCTCAAAGAGGCACTCCGCATCGTCCCGCAGGGTGGTCAGCACGGCGAGGATTTCGGCGCTCGGCACGACAATGGTGAGCTCACCCCACGCCAAGCGCGATCGCAACAGCGCTGGGCCGAGCTTGCCCTCGAGGTACTGGCCGAGATCGGCGAGCCCGGCCATGGTCAGCAAGCTCCCGCGCGCTGCTGCCGCACAGGACAGGAGCACGCCCGCCGCCGTTGCGCGCAGCGCCAAGGGCATGCGCGCGCACGCGCCCAACGCGTAGCCTTGTGCAGGGCGGGGCGAATGCCGGCGGCGGTGACGCGATCGACCATCTGCCGCCTCCCTCAGCGCTCGATGGTGCCCGTGCGGCGGATCTTGCGTTGCAGCAGCAGAACGCCGTACAGCAGCGCCTCCGCGGTCGGGGGACAGCCCGGAACGTAGACGTCCACCGGCACGATGCGGTCACAGCCCCGCACCACGGAGTAGGAATAGTGGTAGTAGCCCCCGCCGTTGGCGCAGCTGCCCATGGAGATCACATAGCGCGGCTCGGGCATCTGGTCGTAGACCTTGCGCAGGGCTGGGGCCATCTTGTTGACGAGAGTGCCGGCGACAATCATGACATCGGATTGGCGCGGCGAGGCGCGCGGCGCGAAGCCGAAGCGCTCAAGGTCCCAGCGCGGCATCGATGCCTGCATCATCTCCACTGCGCAGCATGCTAGCCCGAAGGTCATCCACATCAGCGAGCCCGTGCGCGCCCAATTGATCAGCTCATCGGTGGTGGTGACTAGAAAACCCTTGTCGGCAAGCTCGGAGGAGACCGCGGTAAACGTTGCGTCTCCGGGCGCGGTGAGTCTGCCCGAGGGATTGCGCAGTACCTTGCCGGACGCGGCCATCAATCCCACTCCAGCGCACCCTTGCGCCACTCGTACACGAAGCCAATGGTCAGCACGGCGAGAAACACCATCATCGACCAGAAGCCGACCGCGCCGAGCTGCTTGAAGGTCACCGCCCAGGGAAACAGGAAGGCGACCTCGAGATCGAAGATGATGAACAGGATGGACACGAGGTAGAAGCGCACGTCGAATTTCATGCGCGCGTCGTCGAACGCGTTGAAGCCGCACTCGTAGGCGGACACCTTCTCTGGGTCGGGATTGCGCATTGCAACCAGGAACGGCGCCGCCATCAGTGCAAGGCCGATGAAAAGCGCGACGCCGATGAAGATGGCCAGCGCCAGGTAGTCCATCAGAAGGTCGTGCATGGCGGTGTGCGCTCCCGCCCCTTAGCGCCGCATTTAGCGATGGGGCAACCGCCTTCCTGTTAACCCAGGGCCCCGTCCCGCGCAACCCGGGTCGCCTTCGTTTCGGGTCGTGGCGCCGGCCGCTGCACACGACAGCCGAGGCCCTCCCGGCGCTGCCGCCCGCGCCCCTCTTGTCTCGGAGTGCGGCCGGTGCGAGCCTCGCGCGCGGGAGGTGGCGAACCATGGCGCGCATGACCGGTGGGGAGGCGATTGTCGCAGAGCTGCTGCGACACGGGATCGACACCATATTCGGTCTTCCGGGCGTGCAGATCTACGGACTGTTCGACGCCATTGCGCGCAACAGCAACCGCCTGCGCCTGATCCACGCGCGCCATGAGCAGACGACGGCCTACATGGCGCTCGGATACGCGTGCGCTACCGGTCGCCCGGCGGCCTATGCCGTGGTGCCCGGACCCGGGGTGCTGAACACCGCCGCCGCCATGGCCACCGCCTGGGGGCTGAACGCACCCGTCCTCTGCCTCACGGGCCAAGTGCCAAGCGCGCTCCTCGGCCGCGAGCGCCGGCAGCTGCACGAGCTCAAGGACCAGCTGGCGACGCTGCGCGGCGTGTTGAAATGGGCGGAGCGCATCGAGCATCCGGCGGCCGCCCCCTATCTCGTCGCACGCGCCTTTCAGGAGATGCGCTCCGGGCGTAACGGACCGGTGGCGCTGGAGATGCCATGGGACCAGTTCTCTGCCACGGCCGAGGTCGCCCTCGAGGCACCCCTTCCCCCGGCCCCTGCGCCGGTGATCGGTCCGGGAGAGGTTTCGGCGATCGCCAAGCTTACTGCGGCGGCGCGTGCGCCGATGATCTGGGTGGGGGGCGGCGCGCAGCACGCAGGCGCCGAGGTGCGTGCGCTGGCCGAGCGCCTCGCGGCACCGGTCGCCTCCTTTCGCACGGGTCGCGGCATCATCGACGACCGCCACCCCTTGGGCATCACCGTTGCCGCCGCGCAGCGTTTGTTTCGGGACACCGACCTGCTGATCGCCATCGGCACGCGCCTGGAAGTGCCGACGCTGCGCTGGGGCGGCCTCCCCGCGGGCGGCAAAATCGTGCGCATCGACATCGACCCAGCGGAGGTTCGGCGGCTGAAGGTCGACGTGTTCGTCCTTGCCGATGCCGCCGCAGCAGCCGGCAGTCTCGCGACCGGGCTGCCCGCGCGCCAGGACCACGCGTGGCTCGCCGCGGTCGCGCGTGCCAAGGCCGAGGCGGCGGAGGCGATCGCGGGCGTGCAACCGCAGATGTCGTTCCTTACCGCCATCCGTGACGTGCTCCCCGAGGCTGGGATCCTCTGCGACGAGATGACCCAAACCGGCTACGTCTCCTGGTTCGGCTACCCCGTGCATCACCCGCGCACGCTGATCACCTCTGGCATGTCGGGAACGCTTGGCGCGGGGTTCCCGATGGCGCTCGGCGTCAAGGTCGCCCGGCCCGATGCGCCGGTGGTCGCGGTGACCGGCGATGGTGGCTTCCTGTTCGCCGGGGCCGAGCTTGCAACCGCGGTGCAACACGGCATCGGCGTTGTTACGGTGCTCTTCAACAATGGAGCCTACGGCAACGTGCTGCGCGACCAAGAGCGCCTGTACCAGGGGAGGTCCGCCGGAGCGACCCTGCGCAATCCGGATTTTCAGGCCTTCGCGCGCAGCTTCGGCGTCGCTGCTTGGAAGACCGACAATGCCGATGGCCTGCGCGTCGCGCTCGGCGAGGCCCTAGCGACGCAGGCACCGGCCCTGATCGAGGTGACGACCGACATCACCAAGGAGGCATCCCCCTGGGAGTTCATCGCCCAAAGCCGGCGCTGACGCGGCGCAGGTCGCGTTCCGAAAGCATCGCTCAGGGGCCAGGGGAGGGGCCAGGGGAGACCGGCTCACCGAGACTCTGCATCAGGCGGTTCGCCCAGGCGAACATGGCGGCGACGTGAACAAGGTCGAGGATTTGGCCATCGCTCAGCCCCAGCGCCCGCAGGCTCGCCGCGTCGGAGGGACGCAGCGAAGCTGGGTCTTGCGTCAGCTTCGCCGCCAAGGCGACGACGGCCGCTTGTCGCGGCTCGAGCCGGGCCGCGCTGCCCTGCTCATGCATGCGACGCATGACCTCGGGGTCCTTGGCAAGCGCGACGAAGCGCTTGGCATGAACGGATGCGCAATAGGCGCAGCCGTTGATGCGTGAGGTGGCGACCGCGGCGAGCTCGCGGTCGGCGCGCGGCAGGCCACCTGCCCCGAACATGATCGCGTTATACAAGGGGGATCGTGCGCGCAGAGATTCCGGGTCGTGCGCCAGGACCAGCGCATAGGCGCCGACCGCGCGATTGGACGGCGTGATCTGCAGCGCCGCGCGCTGCTCGGCGCTGAGCGTTGCTTCGGCGGCGGGTTCGAGCCAGGGCTGCCAGCCGAGCTCGCCATGGGTGAAGTCGGCTATTGGCTTCATTGCTCGGCCCTCAGCATGGTCAGCCCGGCAAGCACCCGAGCCTGGAAATTAACGTAGGCGATCAGCTGGCCAAGGGCGACCACGGCCCGCGGCGACAGCCCGGCATCGAGCAGTGCGGCGATGTGCTCGCGGCGCGCGCTGCTTGGGTCGAGCGTCACGCGCTCTACATGTGTGAGCATGGCCCGCCAGCGGCGATCCGCACCGTCGGTCGGCACGGTTGCGCCGAGCTCATGCGCCTGCAGCGCCGCCACCCGCGCCTGGTAGTGCCGCGCGAGCTGCGATGCACGGAGCAGCGCGGCGATATGCAGCGCCAGCGACGCGCGTTCGCGGCGGCTCAGCCCGCCGTCGTCCGCGGGCGCAAAGATGACATCGTCGCTCCCCTCCATGTGGGCGACCACGTCGGCTCGTTGGCGCCGCAGCACGGCGAGCGGGGAGCCCGCAGGCAGACCAGCAAGTGCATCCATGTTATCGCCGCCGTTGCTCATCGTTTACCTCTCTACCGTCCGTTCGCTCGATACCACTGGACTTCGGCCGGCAGCGCCGCACCCCTTCTCCGGGTTGTCCGTGGGGTTGGCGATCGCATGTCTTACCCCACGGGCGCCGCCTCACGCTTCTTCGGTCGAAGGCTGGGCGCGAAACTTGGCGATCTCCTCGTCGAGTGCGTAATCTTCCGCGGTCAATTCCGGCGTATTCCACGCCAGCAGGCGCGCCCAGTTTCGCTCGTAGTCTTCCGCAAACAGCGCCGCGGCGATGCCCGTTGCCAGGCGCTCGGCGCCGACGCTGATGGCCGGCACGTCGCCGCTGATCGGACCATGGCTCATGAAGGCGGGAAACGCGAAGCAGTGCACGCGGCTGACCCAGGGCGCCGAGCCCGGCGCCTTTGCGAGGAATTCGAGGTCGGCGCCAAGATAAGGATGGTCGGCCTGCTCGAGTGCATCACCGGACGGAGGTGCAAAGCAGTCGCCCCAGAGCAGCACGCTGGGCGCCAGCGCCGCGAGCTCCGGACGGCGCTGCCAATCGACAGCGAAGCCCGTACACAACACGAGGTAGTCGAATGCGAGTTCGCCGCGGCTGGTCGCCAGCCGAACACGGCCATCGGCGCCCTCCGCCTTGTGCGTTTCACAGCGGGCAATGATAGAAAAATTGCCGTGGGTCGAACAGCGTCGCATGGAATCGCGCGGCGGAGGAATGGCGCGATCGGCGATATGCTGCACGACCGACCAGCGTTCGGCGCGCTGCAGGCGATGGAAGCCGTGCCACATCCCCGGACTGCCGATGCCCATGCCGCGGTTGACGCGTGGCACGTCGGCGCGGCGCATCAGCATGCCGACGCGCAGGGCTCCCGCCTCGAGGGCTTCGGCGGCGTTGTCGACCGCCGACGCGCCGGCGCCGATCACTCCGACCGTCTTGCCGCGCAGCGCGGCAAAATCGATCTCTTCGCTGGCATGTGCCCAGTAGCGCTTGTCGAGCTTGCGGAACACTGCGGGCACGTGCGGGCCGCCGAGGCCGTCGCGCCCCGTTGCCAAAATCAGGCGGCGCGCGGCGACACGGCGCGTCCCGGTCGCGGCCCGCACCGTCAAGGAAACCGCTTCCCGATCGCCGGCGATATCGATCACCTCCGTCTCATTGGCGACGTCAACATCGATCATGCGACGGTACCAGCACAGATACTCCATCCACTGAACGCGCGGGATGCGGTGCACACTCTGCCACTGCTGCGTACCGAACTGGGCCTCGAACCAAGCTCGGAAGGTAAGGTTTGCCAGCCCGAGCGCCGGTCCGGCCAACTCTGGCGGGGAGCGCAGCGTTTGCATGCGCGCGTAGGTGACCCACGGCCCCTCGCCACCCCGCGCGGCGCGGTCAAACAGGCGCAGATTGCCTACTCCGAGGCGCTTTAGCGCGAAGGCAGCTGCTAGTCCCGCCATGCCCGCACCGACGATCGCCACGTCCAACAGCGCGCCCCACTGTGCATGCGACCGCGGCTCCAGCCATGTCTTGGCGGGGGGGATGAGCAACAACTCGAGATCGCGCGCAAGGCGTGCTTCCAGCTCCGCCAGAGTTTGGGGGCCGACATCACGCCCGGTCATTCGCTGCGTTCCCCTCATCGGCCCTCCTCGTGGTGGCCGCGCCCCCCGAGTAGGCACCGCGGATTTTCGGATTGCGCAGCAGCAGGTGCGCCGGTCCGCAGAGCACGATCTGCCCACTGCGCAGCACGTAACCGTAGTCGGCGATCTGCAGCGCCAGGTGAGCGTTCTGCTCGACCATGAACACCGTCATCCCCTGCTGCTTGATGAGCGCGATCGTGCCGAGAACGCGTTCCACCTGCAGCGGCGCCAGCCCCATGGTCGGTTCGTCCAAGCACAATAGCCGCGGCCGACCCATCAAGGCGCGCGCCATGGCGACCATCTGTTGCTCGCCCCCGACAGCGTTTCGGCCGGCCGTGCGCTGCGCTCCGTGAGCCGCGGTCGCGGCCAGCGAGATCGGCGAGCAAGGGCATGATGCCGTTCGGGCGCAGCGCCAGGATGAGGAGCCTCCTCCTGGGCGTAGCGGATCAGCGCGACCTTTTTTTTTACTCGCCTCACTCGCGCACTGCGCGTCACGGCCGCTGCGCTTGCACATCGTCCGTGTAGCCTTGCTTGTCAGTCCACCGCAACGATCGCGCTGCATGCGCTCGGACGTCCGGGCATACGTGAAGGACCTACTGGACCGACCGCCGTAGACCCGCAACGCCGCCGACCTCGACGCGGGCACGCACTGGCGCTTGCGGCAACTCGCGGATGAAAATCGGCATACGCGCAAACGGCTCGACCCGCGCTTCTGCGAACAACGGATGAGTTGCCGAACGCAAGAGGCTAATGCTGGCGCACAGCACTCACGCTGAAACTCTCCGGCAGCAAGCCTGCTTGTGATCTTTCCCACATACGAACGTAGGCCGCTTCGAGTTGGCGAGCAAATCGATCGGTATCGAATAGTGGAGACTTCAGTCGGTTCTGGCGCAGCCTAGTTCTTAGCGACTCAAGTTCCTGTGGCCTGGTCGCCAGGCGCTGCGCCAACTGCTCGTACTCCAGCGCCGAACTGGTAACAAGGTCCGGCAAGCCAATGGCCTGGAGCAGGCTTGCAGCCACCCGACCTGGAAATGTCTCACCCATGCAGGTGACGATGGGTAGCCCAGCCCACAGAGCGTCACTCGCCGTCGTGTGCGCATTGTAGGGCAGCGTGTCGAGAAAGAGGTCAGCCAGGCTATGCCGCGCCAGGTGCCGATCGGGCGGTAGCCTTCCGGCGAACACGAGACGCGTTGACGCAATTCCCGCCGCCTCGGCCTCACGGCGAAGATTGCGTTGCGCAGTCTCGTTATCCCGAAGCAGCCAAAGGACGCTCCCCTCCACCTGTTTTAACAGCCGCAGCCAGATCCCAAAGACCTCTCGTGTAATCTTATAGTTATTGTTGAAACAGCAAAATACGAAACCTACTTCTGGTAGGTCTTCGGCTTTCCGCGTCGAGGGCACGGCGGCAATCTCGCGCTTTCTATCATTTACCTGATAGCAGCCGGGAAGATGGATAATCTTTTCCGTATAATAGGCTTGCTGCTCAAACGGTAAAACGATGGCGTCCGATATGATATAATCGATAAACTCTGCACCCATCGTTCCCGGGTAACCTAGATAATTGACCTGCACGGGAGCGGGTCGAAAGGCGAGAACCTCGGGTCGCGCACCTCTTGTATACCCATTGAGATCGACGGTGATGACCACCTCTGCTTGCTGTAATAGTTTGGCAGTTTCTTCATTGGACACGCCGCTAACATCGTGGAATTGGTCGAAGGCTTTTTCCAACCGACTCCGCATCGGACTTCGATCGGTCTTTCCATAGGATACACCGATAATCCGAAACCGATCTCGGTCATGCACCTCGAACAATTCCGCAATCAAGTGAGCGATTGCGTGTACTCGAAAGTCCGCGGAGAGATAGGCAACGCGAATTCTTCGATGGCGGCGCGGCGAGCGTTCACAAACCGGTGTGCACGGTATCGGAAGACGCGCCCGAATATAATTGCGGGCGCAGCTGCTCAGGATTCTATTATCCGTTGAATAGCAGAGCATTACGAAGGGATCAATATGGCCCGACATGTCGATCTGTTGATCGATCCTTTGCGCGACCTCATCTTTTCTTTTCCAGTCGCAACAAAGCAAAGCAGCATTAGCAAAGTTGTCGAACGCGCTCCTGTTCTTGAGATCAATCGCCAGCGCGCGGTCGTAGCTCGCCAGCGCATCCCCCGGGCGCTTCAGCTCGAGCAAGGCGTTGCCGCGGTTGTTGAAGGCCTCCGCATTGCCCGGGTTGAGCGCGATCGCCTGTTCATAGCTCGCCAGGGCGTCCGCGGGACGCTTCAGCTCGAGCAGAGCGTTGCCGCGACTGTAAAACGTTGCGCCGTTGCTGGGGTTGAGCGCAAGCGCCTGATCGTAGCTCGTCAGGGCGTCCGCGGGGCGCTCG
>JBPYEF010000094.1:0-6336 GCA_051985875.1 Hyphomicrobiaceae bacterium | reverse complement strand
AGGGCGCGCGTCGAGCGCTCGATCGCCTGCACGTACGTGCGCTGCTCGGGGCGCAGCCCGGTATCGGCGAGCAGCGCGGTCATGCCGAGAATGCCGTTCATCGGTGTACGGATCTCGTGGCTCATCGCCGCGAGGAAGCGCGACTTGGCGCGGCTGGCTGCCTCCGCCCGCTTGCGCGCTTGCAGCAGCTCCATCTCGGCGCGCCGCCGCTCGGTGATGTCCCTGCCGACCGACTGCACTTCGCCGACCCCGCCCACCCCGGCGCCGACCGCCCGCTCCTCCCATTCGAACCAGCGCGCGCCGCGCGCCGTTTCGATTTCCTGGGTGTAGCGCTGTCGCCGCAGCGGTCCGGCGGCCGGCAGCGGCGCTGGCGCCTCACCCGCCAGCACCCGGGGCGCGAAGGAGTGGCCGAGAACGGCGCTGTTGTCGACGCCGAACGCACGGCAGAAGGCGCGGTTGACGAAGATCAGGCGCCCGCGTGCGTCGCGGCGCAGCAGCACGTCGGCCTGGTGGTCGAGCAGGTCGCGGTAGCGCGCCGCGCGGCTGCAGCTTTCCCGATCCTCGCTGCGCGGCCCGCCGGTGCCGAGGACGCCGGGCAGCCTCGCGACCCAGCGCCCCGCCCGCTCGCCGGTCGCGCTCAGTGCGGCCAGCCAAGCGCGCAGGCGGCCGACGGGTGCTGTTGCTTGCGACACGCTTGACGCCTGCTGCTTTATCGTCGTCCCCTGTGGCAGCAGATTGCAGCACAGCGCCGTTTAGAAACATTTAGCCGGAGGGTGCGGTGTGCGA
Organism: Hyphomicrobiaceae bacterium; assembly: GCA_051985875.1. Lineage (GTDB taxonomy): Bacteria > Pseudomonadota > Alphaproteobacteria > Rhizobiales > Hyphomicrobiaceae > AWTP1-13. Next base: position 5,550 of record JBPYEF010000094.1, on the reverse strand, counting down.
CCCTCGGCGGTAGCAAAAGGGTAACCATCATGGGTCCGCTCGCCGGATATCGCATCATCGAGATGGCGGGCATCGGCCCGGCCCCCTTCGCTGCCACCCTGCTCGCCGACATGGGCGCTGAGGTCGTGCGCGTCGATCGCCGCACTCCCGCCGATCTCGGCCTGCCCGGGCGCGAGCCGAAATTCGACGTGCTGCACCGCGGGCGACGCTCGCTGGCGCTCGACGTCAAGAGCGCCGAGGGACGTGCCGTGGTCGAGCGTTTGGCGGCACAGGCGGACGCGCTGATCGAGGGCTTCCGTCCCGGGGTGATGGAGCGCCTCGGACTCGGCCCGGACGCACTGCTGAAGCGCAACCCGAAACTGGTGATCGGCCGCATGACCGGCTTTGGCCAAAGCGGGCCGCTGGCGCAGGCCGCGGGACACGACATCGACTACATCGCGCTCGCCGGCGTGCTGCACGCCATCGGCAGGAAAGGCCAGGCCCCGGTTCCGCCCCTGAACCTGATCGGCGACTTTGGCGGCGGCGGCATGTTCCTCGCCTTCGGCGTGGTGTGCGCCGTGCTCGAGGCCCAGAAATCCGGCAAGGGCCAGGTCGTCGATGCCGCCATGGTCGACGGCGCGGCGTATTTGATGGCACCGATGTACGCCATGTTCTCGCACGGCGCATGGAAGGACGAGCGCGGTGTCAATGTGCTCGACGGCGGGGCACCCTGGTATGACGTCTATCAGACCAAGGACGGCAAGTGGCTGGCGGTCGGCGCCATCGAGGCGCGCTTTTATGCCGACTTCGTCGCCCGGCTCGGACTCGCGGGCGAGCCGCTGCCGGCGCAGCACGAGCGCGAGCGCTGGCCGGAGCTGCGCGCGATCTTCGCACGCACCATAGCCACGCGCACCCGCGATGCGTGGGAGCGCGCGTTCGCGGGCAGCGATGCCTGCGTCGCCCCGGTGCTGGCGCTCGGCGAGGTCGAAGACCATCCGCACAATGCGGCGCGGGGCACGTTCCTTCGCCGCGATGGCGTGCTGCAGCCTTCACCCGCGCCCCGCTTCAGCCGCACCGATGCCGAACTCGGCGCGCCGCCGCGCGCGCGCGGCGCCGACAGCGATGCGGTGCTGCGCGACTGGGGGTTCACGCCCGAGGAGATCGCGCGGCTGCAGCGGGGCGACATCATCGGCGCGGCCGAGGCATGCGCGGAGGCGTAATCGGCATGGACCCTTCCCTCACCCCCGCGCAGCAGGAAATTCGCGAGGCGGTTTTCAAGATCTGCGCGCAATTCGCCGACGACTATTGGCTGAGCCGCGACACCGATGGGCAATTCCCGCACGCCTTCCACCGGGCGTTCGCCGCGGCCGGCTGGCTCGGCATCGCCATGCCCGAGGCGTACGGGGGCAGCGGGCTTGGCATCGCCGCGGCGGCGACCATGATGCAGGCGGTGGCCGAATCGGGCGCGGCCTTTTCCGGTGCCTCGGCGCTGCACATGAACATTTTCGGGCTCAATCCGGTCGTGGTGTTCGGCAGCGAGGAACAGAAGCGGCGTTTCCTGCCGCCGCTGATCAGGGGCGAGGAGAAGGCGTGCTTTGCCGTCACCGAGCCCGATGCCGGCCTCGACACGACCAAGATCACCACGCGCGCCGTGCGCAGCGGCGCGGGCTACATCGTGCACGGGCAGAAGATTTGGATCTCCACGGCGCAGGTCGCCGACCGCATGCTGCTGCTGGCGCGCACGACCCCGCGCGAGGAGGTCGAGAAGCCGACGCTCGGGCTGTCGCTGTTCTACACGTCCTGCAAGGGAGCGCAGGTCACGGCGCACGTGATCGACAAGATGGGGCGCAAGGCCGTCGACTCCAACCAGCTGTTCCTCGACGGCCTGCGCGTGCCGATCGAAGACCGCATCGGCGCGGAAGGCCACGGGTTCGAATACATCCTGCACGGCCTCAACCCCGAGCGCATCCTGGTTGCCGCCGAGGCGGTGGGCATCGGCCGCGCAGCGCTCGAGCGCGCCGTCGGCTATGCCAAGGCGCGCGTGGTGTTCGGCCGGCCGATCGGCCAGAACCAGGGCATCCAGCATCCGCTTGCGCGCTGCTGGATCAACCTCGAGGCGGCGCACTTGCTGATGCTGTCCGCCGCGACGCTCTACGACCGCGGCGAGCCCTGTGGGGTCCAGGCCAATGCCGCGAAGTTTCTCGCCGGCGAGGCCGGCTTCGAAGCCTGCGAAGCCAGCGTTCTGGCGCACGGCGGCATGGGCTATGCCAAGGAGTTCCACGTCGAGCGGCTGCTGCGCGAGGTGATGATTGCGCGCATAGCGCCGGTGAGCCGAGAGCTGATTCTGTGCCACATTGCCGAGAAGGCGCTCGGTCTGCCGAAATCGTACTGAGTCCCACGCGCGCGCGCCGGCAGCGAAAGCGATCACCGGTCTGAGCGCCCGACACTGCGCCGCCAATGCCGCGGGCACCACGGCGCGCGGCGGGTGCTCGGGCGCGCGCTGCGGGGGGGTGCCGAGGGGCGCGAGCCAATGGCGGGAAGCGGGATCACTGTCAATGCCTACAGCGACGCGCTGGTGGCCCTCGGCACCGCCGGCGTCGTCGTGCCGCTGCTGCATCGCTGGCGCGTCAGCCCGGTGCTCGGCTATCTCGCCTGCGGCGTGGTGCTCGGGCCGCTTGGCCTCGGTTCCTTCAAGGACGCGCTGCCGCTGCTGCACTGGGTCACCGTGAGCGATGTCGGCAACGTCGCACAGATCGCACAGCTCGGCGTCGTCTTCCTGCTGTTCCTGATTGGCATCGAGCTGTCGCTGCAGCGCCTGTTCACCATGCGGCGCATGGTGTTTGGCCTCGGCGGGCTGCAGCTGGTCCTGTCGGCGGCCGCGCTCGGCGCCTGTGCCTTTGCGCTCGGCAATGGCGGTAAGGCGTCCCTGATCATCGGGCTGTGCCTGGCCATGTCGTCGACCGCAATCGTGCTCGAGGTGCTCTCCCGCCATCGCCGGCTGACCAGTGCCACCGGGCGGGCAAGCTTCTCGGTGCTGCTGCTGCAGGACCTCGCCATCGTCCCCATCCTGTTGCTCGTCAGCGTCCTTGGCGAGGGCCACGGCAGTTCCTCGCCCGCGGGGGTCGCCACCGCGCTGGCGCAGGCGGCGGTCGCCGTGCTGGCGATCGTCGGGCTCGGCCGCTGGCTGCTGCGCCCGCTGCTGCGCATGGTCGCCGGGGTGCAAGCCAGAGAGCTGTTCGTCGCCGCCAACCTGTTCCTCGTGCTCGCCGCTGCGGTTGCCGCCGCCGCGGCGGGCCTGTCCATGGCGCTCGGCGCCTTCATCGCCGGTTTGCTGCTTGCGGAGACCGAGTACCGCAAGGCGATCGCCACCACCCTCGAACCGTTCAAGGGCATTCTGCTCGGGATGTTCTTCTTCACCGTCGGCATGAGCGTCGACGTGCGCGAGCTGGCACGCGGCCCACTCCTGCTGCTCGCCGCCGTCGGCGGGCTGATCGCCGCCAAGGCCATGCTGCTCGCCGGCCTGGCGAGGCTGTTCCGCCTCCCCTGGCCGGCGGCGATCGAGACCGGCCTGCTGCTCGGGCCGTGCAGCGAGTTCGCCTTCGTCGCCATCGGCCTTGCCACGGCCCACGGGCTGGTGGGCATCGGTCAGGCGCGCTTCACGCTCGCGGCGACTTCGCTCAGCATGGCGTTGATCCCGCTGCTCGGTTCCCTCGGACGGCACATCTCCGCGCGGATCGAGAGGCGCAAGCCACTCGACGCTGAGCTCGCCGCACTGCCACCGGCCGACGGGGAGGCGCGTGCCATCGTCGTCGGCCACGGCCGCGTCGGACAGGTGGTCTGCGCCATGCTCGAGCGTCATCGCACGCCCTTCCTCGCCACCGACCGCGACCCCGCCGCCGTGAGCGCGTACCGGCGGCGCGGTCGCGAGGTCTACTACGGCGATGCCACCGACCCGGCTTTCCTCAGGAGCTGCGGACTGATGCAGGCAACGGCGGTGATCGTCACGATTCACGATCAGGCGGGGATCGACGAGATCGTCAGGGTGGCGCGCGAGCTGCGCCCCGACGTGCTCATCGTCTCGCGCGCCCGCGATGGCGATCACGCGCGCCATCTCTATGCCATCGGCGTGAGCGACGCGGTGCCGGAGACGATCGAAGCGAGCTTGCAGCTGTCGGAAGCCGCGCTCGTCGGCCTCGGCCTCCCCGTGGGGCCGGTGATCGCCTCAATTCACGAGCAGCGCGACGCCTTCCGCCACCAGTTGCAGGACGCGGCGGGACGCGCCGCGACCCGCGCCATCCGCGCCAAGACGACGTCCTAGTCCGGTGCGGCGATGGGGTTATGCGGCTATTTCGGCGCGCGCTTGGCGAGAATGCGCTGCAGGGTGCGGCGGTGCATGTTCAGCCGCCGCGCCGTCTCGGAAACGTTGCGCCCGCACAGCTCGTAGACGCGCTGAATGTGCTCCCAGCGAACGCGGTCGGCGGACATCGGGTTCTCCGGCGGCGCCGCCTTCTCGTTCGGTGCGGCGAGCAGCGCATCGGTGACGTCATCGGCATCGGCGGGCTTGGCGAGGTAGTCGACGGCTCCGAGCTTCACGGCGGAAACCGCGGTGGCGATGTTGCCATAGCCGGTGAGCACCACGGCGCGCGCTTCCTGGCGCACCTTGGCGAGTTCGGCGATGACATCGAGGCCGTTGCCGTCGTCGAGACGCATATCGACGACGGCGAACGCCGGCGCCTTCTGCCGGATCAGCTCCAATCCCTCGCCGACCGAGTGGGCAAGGCGTACCTCAAAACCGCGCAGCTCCATGGCGCGCGCCAGGCGCGTGGCGAACGCCCGGTCGTCGTCGACCAGGATCAAGGATCGGTCGTCCGGAAGCTCGTCCGGCTTGAACGACAGGTCTTCCGCCACGGGATTGCCTCCTGTTGGCCTACTATAGCGGCGGTTCCCGAGCCTTTCCAAGCCTTTCCAAGCCTTTCCCTACCTCTGCGGCGCGGCGCGAGCGCGCCGGCCGAGCTCACGAGGGCGTTGGCTGCTGTCTGTGCGCTGCGGTTGGTTTGCGCGGCGCTGCCGGGGCGGCGGTAAGGCTCGCAAAGGCGGCACGTGGCCAGCTGATCCTCGCCACCGCCCCGTGCGCGGGCCACTCGCGGTTGTCGAGCACCACTTGGGCACCGGAGCGCTCGAGCAGGGTCTTGGCAATAAAGAACCCGAGCCCGAGACCCGCGGGCTCACCCGCCGTCGCCGCCCCGCGCAAGCGCGCGGGCCGCGTCGTCACGTACGGCTCGCCGAGCGCGTCCATGACGTCCGACGGCACCCCAGGGCCGTCGTCGGCGATGGTGATGGTGACCTCGCGCACGGACCAGCGGGCGGTGATAGCGACGCGCGTGCGGGCGAAGTCGACGGCGTTTTCGACGAGATTGCCGATGCCGTACAGGACGCCCGGGCGGCGCTCGCCGACCGGCTCCTCGGCCGCCTCACCATCGCTGCCGGCTTCCGGTCCGGCGCTGACCTCGAGCTCCACATTGGACCAGAGATACGGCCCCGCCGCCTCCTCGATCAGCTGCGTGACGGTCA
>JBPYEF010000093.1:0-15651 GCA_051985875.1 Hyphomicrobiaceae bacterium | reverse complement strand
TATCCCTACCGCTATCTCGGGGCCGGACCACAGACGCTGGCGGAGATAGCCGAAGGCAAGCATCCCTTCAGCGCCGTGCTGCGCGCGGCAAAGTTTCCCATGCTGATCCTCGGCAGCGCCGCGGCGGCGCGCGCCGATGGCGCCGCCGTGCTTGCCGCCGCCGCGCGCATTGCCGTTCAGGCCGCGGAGGGCAAGGAGCCCGGCTGGAACCCCTTTAACGTGCTGCACACCGCGGCCGCGCGCGTTGCCGGGCTTGACCTCGGCTTTGTGCCCGCCGCCGGAGGGCTCGACGTTGCCGGCATGCTCGCGGCCGCAGGCGCCGGGGGACTGGATCTGGTCTACCTGCTCGGCGCCGACGAGATCCCCATGCAGTTCGGCAACGCCTTCATCGTCTACCAGGGAAGCCATGGCGATGCCGGAGCCGAGCGTGCCGACGTCGTCTTGCCGGGCTCGGCCTACACCGAGAAGAGCGGCACGTACGTCAGCACCGAGGGGCGCGTGCAGATGACGCGCAAGGCGGCCTTCGCGCCGGGTGAGGCCAAGGAGGACTGGGCGATCATCCGCGCGCTCTCGGGGCATGTCGGGCGCAGGTTGCCATACGATGACCTTTCGGCGCTGCGCGCCAGCATGTACAAGGGCACCCCGCACCTCGCTCGCATCGATGCGTTCGAGGGCGCGCCCGTGGCGGCGCTCGCGGGCCTGTGCGCCCGTGACGGGGCGCTCGGGTCCGAGCCATTCACCCCGGCCGTGCGCGACTTCTACTTCACCAACGCCATCGCTCGGGCATCGGCGGTGATGGGCGAGCTCAGCGCGCTGCGCAACAAGGCCGGCTCGGCGGCAAAGGCGAAAACGACGCATGAATAGCTGGTGGCTGCACACCTGGAGCCGGCTTTCGTCCGAGAGCTGGCCGGAATTTTGGCAGGACACGCTCTGGCCGCTGCTGGTGATGGTGGTTGCGAGCCTGGTGCTGCTCGTGGCCCTGCTGATCGTCATCGCCTTTTTGCTGCTGTTCGACCGCAAGGTCTGGGCGGCTGTGCAGCTGCGCCGCGGGCCAAATGTGGTCGGCCCGTTCGGTCTGCTGCAGTCGTTTGCCGACCTGCTCAAGTTCGTGTTCAAGGAGCCGCTGATTCCGGCGGGTGCCGACAAGGGTGTGTTCCTGCTCGCACCGCTCGTCACCGCCGTGCTTGCACTGGCCGCATGGGCGGTAATCCCGCTCAACGAGAATGCCTGGGGGCGGTGGGTAATCTCCGACCTCAACGTCGGCGTGCTCTATCTGTTTGCGATCTCCTCCCTCGGCGTGTACGGCATCATCATGGGGGGCTGGGCGTCGAATTCGAAATACCCGTTTCTCGGAGCGCTGCGCTCGGCCGCGCAGATGGTGTCCTACGAAGTGTCGATCGGCTTTGTGATCATCACCGTGCTGCTCACCGTTGGCTCGCTGAACCTGACCGACATCGTCAACGCCCAGAAGAGCGGCATCGGCACCCGCCTCGGGTTCGTCAATTCGCTGCTGGACTGGAACTGGCTGGCGCTGCTGCCGATGTTCGTCGTCTTTTTCATATCGGCGCTCGCCGAAACCAATCGCCCGCCGTTTGATCTGCCGGAGGCGGAATCGGAGCTGGTTGCCGGCTTCGCCGTGGAATACTCCTCCACCCCCTATCTGCTGTTCATGCTCGGCGAATACGTCTCGATCGCCAGCATGTGCGCGCTGACCACGATCATGTTCCTCGGCGGCTGGCTGCCGCCACTCGACGTCTGGCCGCTCAACGCGCTGCCGGGATTGCTGTGGTTCGTCGGCAAGCTGGTGTTCGTGTTCTTCCTGTTCGCTATGGTGAAGGCCTTCGTTCCGCGCTATCGCTACGACCAGCTGATGCGGCTCGGCTGGAAGGTGTTTCTGCCGCTGTCGCTGCTGATGGTGGTGGCGGTTGCCGCCGTGCAGTACGCGCTCGAGCACACGCCCTAGAGAGGTCGCCCGCATGCCCGCTTCCGCTCGCGTCCTCCGATCACTCCTGCTCAAGGAGTTCGTGTCGGCGTTCTTCATGTCGGTTCGCTACTTTTTCTCCCCCAAGGCGACCCTCAACTACCCGTTCGAAAAGGGGCCGCTGTCGCCGCGCTTCCGCGGCGAGCACGCCTTGCGGCGCTATCCGAACGGGGAGGAGCGGTGCATTGCCTGCAAGCTGTGCGAGGCCATCTGCCCGGCGCAGGCCATCACCATCGAGGCCGGGCCGCGGCGCAACGACGGCACGCGCCGCACCACGCGCTACGACATCGACATGGTGAAATGCATTTACTGCGGCCTGTGCCAGGAGGCCTGTCCGGTCGACGCGATCGTCGAAGGTCCCAATTTCGAATTCGCGACCGAGACGCGTGAAGAGCTCTACTACGACAAGCAGCGGTTGCTCGCTAACGGCGACCGCTGGGAACGCGAGATCGCCAAGGCGCTGGAGCTCGATGCACCCTATCGTTGAAATTGTGCGCCCCGCGCAAGCCGCGCGACCGGGTCCTGCCCGCGACCCGGATCGGCCAATTTGCCGCGCAAGAGCAAAGAGCGTGTCATGACGCTGGCGGCAGCCTTCTTCTACTTGTTCGCGGTGATCACCGTCGCGGCGGCATTCATGGTGATTGCCGCCAAGAACCCGGTGCACGCCGTGCTGTTCCTGATCCTCGCCTTCTTCAACGCCGCCGGGCTGTTCGTGCTGCTCGGCGCCGAGTTCCTGGCGATGATTCTGGTCGTCGTGTACGTCGGCGCCGTCGCCGTGTTGTTCCTGTTCGTGGTCATGATGCTGGACGTCGACTTCGCCGAGCTCAGGGCCGGGTTCATGAAGCACGCGCCGCTCGGGGCGCTGGTCGGCCTGATCCTGCTCGCCGAGCTGATCCTTGCGGTCGGGTTCCGCTTCGCCGGGGCGGCCACCCTGGCAAGCCCTGCCGCGCCGCTGCCGCCGTTCGGGCAGGGCGTCAGCAATACGCAGGCGCTCGGCCGCGTGCTCTACACCCAGTACGCGCTGTACTTCGAGGGCGCCGGGCTGATCCTGCTCGTCGCCATGGTCGGGGCCATCGTGCTGACGCTGCGCCACAAGCAGGGCGTGAAGCGCCAGTCGATCGCTGCGCAGGTGGCGCGCGACAAAGCGAGCGCGATCGCCGTCGTCAAGGTCGCGCCCGGTCAAGCGGTCGTGCCGGCGGCGGAGCGGGGGTGAGCATGTTTGCCGTCGGACTGGGACATTACCTGACCGTGGCCGCCGTCGTATTCACCCTCGGCATCTTCGGCATATTCCTGAACCGCAAGAACGTGATCGTCATTCTGATGTCGATCGAGCTCATGCTGCTCGCGGTCAACATCAATTTCGTGGCCTTCTCCGCGTTCAGGGGTGATCTCGTCGGTCAAGTGTTTGCGCTGTTTGTGCTGACCGTCGCGGCCGCGGAGGCGGCGATTGGTCTTGCCATAGTCGTCGTCTATTTCCGCAACCGCGGCTCGATTGCCGTGAGCGACATCAACATGATGAAGGGTTAGGGGATGGCCGCAGGCAGGTTGGGCGCCGAGCCGCCAGCGCCGCAGGCCGCGCGCGGCCGGCGTCAGCGCAAGGGGTCGCTCGCCCCTGCCCTGGCGTCGTGCGCGGCGCGGGCAGATCGGGCCATGCCATGATGTACAAGGTGATCGTCTTCCTGCCGGCCGCCGGCGCCCTGATCGCCGGTCTGCTCGGCCGCGTTCTTGGCGCGCGCGCCTGCGAGGTCATCACCACCGCGCTGGTCGGCGCCGGTGCGGTGCTGTCGGCAATCGCCTTCTGGCAGGTCGGCTTCGGGCACGAGACGCTCAGGATCCCCATCCTCCGCTTCCTCACCTCGGGCGAGCTCGACGTCTCCTGGGCGCTGCGCATCGATACGCTCACGGTCGTGATGCTGGCGGTGGTCAACACGGTTTCCGCCTTGGTGCACCTCTATTCCGTCGGCTACATGCACGAGGACGACAGCCGCCCGCGCTTCTTCGCCTACCTGTCGCTGTTCACGTTCGCCATGCTGGCGCTGGTCACCAGCGACAACTTCCTGCAGCTGTTCTTCGGCTGGGAGGGGGTGGGCCTCGCCTCCTATTTGCTGATCGGCTTCTGGTACCTCAAACCGGAGGCCAACGCCGCGGCGATCAAGGCATTCATCGTCAATCGTGTCGGCGACTTCGGGTTTGCGCTCGGCATCTTCGGCATCTTTGCCACCTGCGGCAGCATCGGCTTCGAAGCGGTGTTTCGCGCCGCACCCGGCCTTGTAGACAAGCCGCTGGTGTTTCTCGGACAGTCGTTCGACACCCTCACCCTGCTCTGCCTGCTGTTGTTCATGGGCGCGATGGGCAAGTCCGCGCAGTTTTTGCTGCATACCTGGCTGCCGGATGCGATGGAAGGCCCCACGCCGGTCTCGGCGCTGATCCATGCCGCCACCATGGTAACGGCAGGCGTGTTCATGGTGGCCCGGCTGTCGCCGCTGTTCGCTCTCGCCCCAACGGCCTCATCCGCGGTCGTGCTGATCGGCGCGGTGACGGCGTTCTTTGCGGCGAGCGTCGGGTTGGTGCAGAACGACATCAAGCGCGTGATCGCCTATTCCACCTGCTCGCAGCTCGGCTACATGTTCGTCGCCTGCGGCGTCGGGGCCTATTCCGCGGGGATTTTCCACCTGTTTACGCACGCTTTCTTCAAGGCGCTGCTGTTCCTTGGCGCGGGGTCCGTGATCCAGGCCATGCATCACGAGCAGGACATGCGCAGGATGGGTGGGCTCGCCCGCTCCCTTCCCTTCACCTGGGCGATGATGCTGATCGGCACGCTGTCGCTGACCGGGGTTGGCATCCCCTATCTCGGGGGCTTTGCAGGGTTCTACTCCAAGGATGCCATCATCGAAGCGTCGTTCGCGGCCCACACCCCCGGCAATTACGCCTTTTGGTTGCTGACCATCACCGCCTTGATGACGGCGTTCTATTCCTGGCGCTTGATGTTCCTGACCTTCCACGGTGCCAGTCGCAGCACCGGCCACGGCGCCGCGCAGGAGAGCCCGCCGGTGATGCTGATCCCGCTCGCGGTGCTGGCGCTCGGCGCGGTGGCGGCGGGGTTCTGCTGTGAACGTTTCTTTATTGGCGCGTCCGCGCCCGCGTTCTGGGCCAACGCGCTGCAGCTGGCGGTGAGCGGCCCCGCACAGGAAGCGGCGCCGGAGGGTGCCGACTGGCTGCCGTGGGCTGCGACCCTCGCCATGGCCGGCGGGTTCGTGCTCGCCTACCTCTACTACGTGGCCGTACCGTCGCTGCCGACGGCCACCGCCCGCGTATGCAAGCCGCTCTATCTGTTCCTGCTGCACAAGTGGTACTTCGATGAGCTCTATGACTGGCTGCTGGTGCGCCCGGCGTTTCGCCTCGGGCGCTTCTTGTGGAAGGTCGGCGACGGCACGATCATCGACGGGCTCGGTCCGGACGGCGTCGCTGCGCGCGTGCTATGGGCCGCGGGGCGCATGGTCAGGCTGCAGACCGGCTTCGTCTATCACTATGCCTTCGCCATGCTGATCGGCGTGGCGCTGATCATAACCTGCTTCATGTTCTACGATATCGCCGCGTTGCTGAGCTGGGGGATGGGCCGATGAACGGCTTCGGCATCCTCTCCCTGATCACGTTCTTCCCGTTGCTCGGGGCGCTGCTGATCACCACGCTGAACCGGGACGCGAAGACCAACGCTCGCTGGATCGCGCTATACACGACGCTGTTCACGCTCGGCGCCGCGCTCTACCTGTGGGCGCACTTCGACAAGGCCGATCCCAACTTCCAGTTCGTCGAGGAAATGAGCTGGCTCGGCGGCTCCATCACCTACAAGATGGGTGTCGACGGCATTTCCGTGCTGTTCATCGTGCTCACCGCGTTCCTGATGCCGCTGTGCATTCTGGCGAGCTGGGAATCGATTGAGCAGCGCGTAAAGGAGTACATGATCGCCTTTCTCCTGCTCGAGACGCTGATGCTCGGGGTGTTTTCCGCGCTCGATCTCGTGCTGTTCTACCTGTTTTTTGAAGGCGGGCTGATTCCGATGTTCCTGATCATCGGGGTCTGGGGTGGTGCCCGGCGCGTCTATGCGAGCTTCAAGTTCTTCCTCTATACCCTGCTCGGCTCCGTGCTGATGCTGCTCGCCATCATTGCCATGTACTGGCAGGGGCACACGACCGACATCCCCGCGCTGCTGGCGGTCAAATTCCCGGCGCAGATGCAGTGGTGGCTATGGCTTGCGTTCTTCGCCTCCTTTGCCGTCAAGCTGCCGATGTGGCCGGTGCACACCTGGCTGCCCGACGCGCACGTGGAGGCACCGACGGCCGGGTCTGTCATTCTGGCGGGCATCCTGCTGAAGATGGGCGGATACGGCCTGCTGCGCTTCTCGGTGCCGATGTTCCCGCTGGCGAGCGAGACCTTCGCGCCGCTGGTTTTCGTGCTGTCGGTGATTGCCATCATCTACACCTCGCTGGTGGCGCTGGCGCAGGAGGACCTCAAGAAGCTGATCGCCTATTCCTCGGTCGCGCACATGGGGTTCGTGACCATGGGGATCTTCAGCTTCACCGCCCAGGGTGTGGACGGCGCCATCTTCCAGATGCTGTCGCACGGGCTGGTCTCGGCCGCGCTATTCCTGTGCGTGGGTGTCGTCTACGACCGCATGCACACCCGCGAGATCGTCGCCTACGGCGGGCTCGTCAATCGCATGCCCCTCTATGCGCTGGTGTTCATGGTGTTCACGCTGGCCAACGTCGGGCTGCCGGGCACTTCGGGCTTCATTGGCGAGTTCCTGACCTTGGTCGGCGGCTTCAGGGCGAACACCACAGTGGCGTTCTTTGCAACCTTCGGCATCATTCTGTCCGCGGCCTATGCCCTCTATCTCTACCGGCGCATGATCTTCGGCGCGCTGGAGAGGTCGGCGCTGAAGAGCATCACCGATCTCGGGGTGCGGGAGATCGTGGTGTTCGTACCGTTGGTGCTGTCGGTCGTCTATTTCGGGTTCTATCCCTCGCCGCTGCTTGACGTCACCGCTGTCTCCGTCAAGAAGCTGGTGTCGGGCCACGAAGCGGCAATACGCGCCGCTGCCGGCGATCCCACCGCGCCGATGCAGGCGACACGCGCGAGCGCCGTCGGCGGGCGTGCGCCGGGCTCGGCGCCGGTAGCGTCCGCGCGCGCGGCCGCGGCTGATGGGTTCGTGCGATCGACCGCCGCGATCGCCGCCGGTCGGAGGGATAGGTTGTGACCGCGCTGCCTTCGTCGCTCTCGCTGCTCGCCCCGGAAATCGTGCTCGCGATCGGTGCGCTCGCGCTGCTGATGCTCGGCGTGGTGCGTCCGTCGCCGGAGCGGGATGCCCCGGGCATCGCCTGGCTCGCGATTGTCATCCTCGCCGCAGCAGGCGTCCTGTTGTGGGCTGAGCCCAGCGCCAATGCCGCGCTGCCCGACGGCAGCCTGCGGGTCGATGCGTTCGCACGCTTCATGAAGCTTCTGACCTTGGCGGCGAGTGCGGCGTCCCTGCTGCTGTCGATCGACTACATGCGTGCCTACAGGGCGCTGAAGTTCGAGTACGCGGTGCTCGTGCTGCTGGCAAACGCCGGCATGATGCTGATGATCTCGGCCAACGACCTGATCGCACTCTATCTCGGGCTCGAGCTGCAGAGCCTGGCGCTCTATGTGCTGGCCGCCATCCGCCGCGAGGATCTGCGCTCGAGCGAGGCCGGGCTCAAGTACTTCGTGCTCGGGGCGCTGTCCTCGGGCATGCTGCTCTATGGCGCATCGCTGATCTACGGGTTTACCGGCGCGACCGGGTTTGCCGCGATCGCCACCGCGAGCCAGGCAGCCGAGGCCGGGCAGAGCGTCGGGCTGATCATCGGTCTCGTGTTCCTGCTGGTCGGGCTGGCCTTCAAGATCTCGGCGGTGCCCTTTCACATGTGGACGCCCGATGTGTATGAGGGTGCGCCGACGCCGGTAACGGCCTTCTTTGCGGTTGCGCCCAAGGTCGCGGCGGCCGCGCTGCTGATGCGCGTGACCCTCGTGGCATTCGCCGGCGTGGGCCCGCAATGGCAGCAGGTGATCAGCGCTCTGGCCATCGCTTCGATGGGGCTCGGCGCATTCGCCGCCATCGGTCAGAGCAATTTCAAGCGCCTGATGGCGTACTCGGCCATCGGCAACGTCGGCTACATGCTGATCGGGCTCGCCGCGCGCTCCCCCGAAGGCGCGCGCGGCATGATCATCTATCTCGTGATCTATGTGGCGATGACCCTTGGGGTGTTCGCCTGCATGCTGTGCATGCGCCGCTCGGGCGGCATGGTCGAGGAGATCGACGAGCTTGCCGGGCTGGCCGAGACCAATCTCGGCCTGGCATCGGTGCTGGCGTTGCTGCTGTTCTCGCTCGCCGGCATTCCCCCCCTTGCCGGGTTTTTCGCCAAGTTCTACGTGTTCGTCGCCGCGGTGCAGCAGGGCATGTGGCCGCTCGCGGTATTCGGCGTGCTCGCCAGCGTGGTCGGAGCGTATTACTATGTACGCATCGTAAAGATCATGTTCTTCGATGCGCCGAAGGAGGCATTCCTGCGTGTTCCCACCAAGGCCGGACTGGTGCTGGGACTGGCCGGCGCCTTTGTGCTGCTGTACGTGGTCTGGCCGGCCCCGCTCGTGGAAGGCGCGGCTGCCGCGGCAGCGACGCTGTTCTGACCAGTGAACGCGATCCGCAGCGTCTTTCTCGATACGGTGATCTCTACCAATACGGTGGCCTTGGAGATGGCCAGCGCCGGCGAGCCTGGGCCGCTGTGGGTCGTGGCGCAGCGCCAGACCGGCGGACGGGGACGCAACGGTCGGCACTGGGCGTCGGTGCCCGGAAATTTGTATGCAAGCCTGTTGCTACGCCCCGCCTGCCCGCTGGCGATCGTACATCAACTTTCTCTGCTCGCCGGCGTCGCCGTGTGCGAGGCGATGCGCGAGGCCGCGCGCGGGGTGCCGCTTCCTGGCCTGAGGCTCAAGTGGCCGAATGACGTGCTGATCGGCGGCGCCAAGTGCGCGGGCATCCTCCCCGAGAGCAGGTCGCGCGCCGGGAGTGAGCGAATAGTTGCGGTGATCGGCATTGGCATCAACCTCGCGTCGCATCCGACGGGGCTCGGGCGCGCCGCCACCGACCTCGCCGTGCACGGCGTGCGGCTCGCCCCGGCGGCCATGCTCGCCTGCCTGAGCGACGCCATGGCGCGCTGGCTTGCCGTGTGGGACTGCGGAGCCGGCTTTGCTCGCGTGCGGACGGGCTGGCTCGCAGCCGCCGGCGAGGCCGGCGAGCGTCTGACCGTCGATACCGGTGCTGCCCAGATCAGCGGCCACTTTGTCGATCTCGACGCCGGCGGGGCCCTGGTGCTGCGCGATGCGGCGGGGGTATTGCGCACCCTCAGCTTCGGCGACGTCAGCCTCACTCCGGCGACGGCCGCGCTCAAGGACGACGCCTGATGGCGGAACCGGTGCGATCAGGGGCTAGGGGTGCGGGCGAGGAATTCGTCTTCCTTGCCCTCGGCGGCGTCGGCGAGATCGGCATGAACTGCTACCTCTATGGCCTCGGGCCGGAGGGTGCGCGGCAGTGGCTGATGGTCGATCTCGGCATCACCTTTCCCGAGGGTGAGAACGATCCGGGCATCGACGTCATCCTGCCCGACGTGCGCTTCATCGCAGCGGAGCGGTCGCGGCTCGCCGGCATCCTTCTGACGCATGCGCATGAGGATCATTTCGGCGCCCTGATCGATTTGTGGCCGCAACTCAAGGCGCCGATCTATGCCACGCCGTTCACTGCGGCGCTGCTGAAAGCGAAGCTGGCCGACTTCGGCCGCCGCCACGGGCCGCTGCCGATCACCGAGGTAGCCCTCAACAGCCGCTTCTCGATCGGCCCCTTCGATCTCGAGCTGATCACCGTTGCGCATTCGATCCCCGAGCCCAACGCCGTGGCCGTGCGCACGCCGCTGGGCGTGGCGCTGCACACCGGCGACTGGAAGCTCGACGCGACCCCGGGGCTCGGCGCGCCGACCAACGCGAGGCGGCTTGCGGCCCTCGGGGAGGAGGGCGTAACCGCGCTGATCTGCGACTCAACGAACGCCATGCGCGATGGGCGTTCGCCGTCCGAGCGGGACGTGGCGCACACGCTAGAGGAGATCATCAAGGGCGCCAAGCAGCGCGTCGCGGTCACCATCTTCGCCTCCAACGTGGCGCGCATCAAGGCAGTGGCCGACGCAGCGCGAAGCGCCGGCCGCCATCTGGTGGTTGCCGGCCGCGCCATGCACCGCATGATCGAGGTGGCGATCGCGACCGGTTATCTGCCCGCAGATTTCGCCTATCATGACCAGTCGCACATCTCCTATCTCGAGCCGGGCGAAGTCGTCGTCCTGTGCACCGGCAGCCAGGGTGAGCCGCGCGCTGCCATGGCGCGCATCGCCGAGCGGGAGCATCCCGACATCGCGCTCGGCGCAGGCGACCTGGTGATCTTTTCTTCGCGCACCATTCCCGGCAACGAGCGCGGCGTCGGGCGCATCCAAAACCGCCTGACCGAGCTCGGCTGCGAGCTGATTACCGACGCCGATGCGCTGGTGCACGTTACCGGCCACCCGCGCCGGGACGAGCTGCAGGAAATGTACCGCTGGGTACGGCCACGCATCGCCATTCCCGTGCACGGCGAGGCGCGTCACCTCGCCGCGCACGCCAAGCTCGCGCGGGCCGCCGGGGTCGGCCAGGTGCTGACCATCAGAAACGGCGACATCGTGCGGCTCGCACCGGGCGTGGGGGCGTTGATCGACGAAGCGCCGGTCGGTCGCCTGTTTCGCGATGGAGATCTGCTGGTAGGCAGCGAGGATGGGCCGGTGCGCGAGCGGCGCGCACTGGCAACGGCGGGCATTGTCATCGTCGCGCTGCTGCGCTCCGCGCGCGGGGAGGTCTCTCCCGATGCGGAGATCGTGCTCGATGGCGTTCCAGCCGCCGATGGCGAGGGAACCCCGATGCGCGAACTCGTGCGCGATGCGGTTGAGGGCACGATCGCCAGCATTCCCCGCGACCGGCGCCGGGACGGGGAGCTGGTGCGCGAGGCCGTGCGCCGCGCCGTGCGCTCGGCGGTCGAGGACGCCTGGGGCAAGCGGCCGATCGCCAAGGTGCTGCTCCACAGGCGCTGAGCCGCGAAACCCCCCGTGTCCCCGCTGCCGTGCGGAAATCAGCGCCGCTCGATCGCCGGTTCGGCCGTGGCGAATGCTGCGGGGGTTATGGCCGCGCCGTACCGCGGGTATAGTGTAGCTGGGCAAAGCCCGCGCCGCTTCCGTCGCGGCGTGTTTTCCGCACACTTATCCTCCGTGCGTTTTCTCTGGGTGCCCGCCCCGGTGCCTGACGCTCGGCCAAACTGGAGGCTCGGCCATGATCGGAAAGCTCAATCACGTGGCGATCGCCGTGCCCGACCTGGCGCGCGCCGCGGAGCGCTACCGCGCGCTCGGCGCGCAGGTGTCCGCGCCGCTGGCGCAGCCGCAGCATGGTGTCACCGTCGTATTCGTCACGCTCCCCAACACCAAAATCGAGCTCTTGGAGCCGCTCGGTGAGGGCTCGCCGATCGCGGGTTTTCTCGAGCGCAACCGCGGCGGCGGCATCCACCACCTCTGCTATGAAGTCGCCGATATCGAGGAGGCGCGGCGCAAGCTGCAAGGCCTTGGAACACGCCTGCTCGGCGACGGCGAGCCCCGGCTCGGCGCCCACGGCAAGCCCGTGCTGTTTTTGCACCCGAAGGACTGCGACGGGGCCCTCGTTGAACTCGAGCAGAGTTGACGCACATGAGTGTGACGCTGGCGCTGGCGATTTTCGTGGTGATCTGGTGGACGGTGCTGTTCGCGGTGCTCCCCTTCGGGGTGCGCACGCAAGCCGAGGACGACGCGGTCATTCCGGGCACGCCGGAGAGCGCGCCAACGCGGCCGCGCCTGGCGCGCGTCGTGTGGTTGACGACGGGGGTGTCCTGCGCCCTCTTCGCACTCTTCTGGTTGGTGGTCAGCTACCACGCCGCAGCCTTGCAGTTGATCGAGGGTGCGGGGCGGTGAGGTGCACGGGTGGCGCGCCAACCGCTCGGCGAGCCAAAACGCGCTAGCCTGTCCAACTCGGGCAAGGCAACGAAAGAGCAAGGCCGGCAAGCCTTGCTCGGAGTTTGCGGACTGCTGTTACGGGCGGCGGGCGCTTGCTACGCCGGCCGCGCTTTCCTTCCCCAGACTCGGGCGCTGTTTGCCCCTTGTTGCGAGCACCACTGGCTCGCCGCTGGCGCCGATGACCGTACGCAGCCTGCGGCCGTCTGTCACCCGTGCAAAACGCCGCAAGCGGTCCGTCCCGACGCGTCGGCAGCGCCTCGTCCGGCGGCGGTTTCCTTCAACATTGCTTCCCCGGGGGGAAGAGTATATAGGCCGAGCGTCGGATGCGCCTTGCGTTGGCCCTCATTGCGCGGTCGGTACCTGGCGGCCGCGCGCCGCCGACGAGCCTCACGAGCCCTTGTGTGCAACGCCATGCGCCTTTCCCGCTTCTTCCTGCCCGTGCTGCGCGAGACGCCGAAGGAGGCGGAGATCATCTCGCACCAGCTGATGCTGCGCGCCGGCATGGTCCGACAGTCGAGCGCCGGCATCTACTGTTGGCTGCCGCTCGGGCTGCGCGTGCTGCGCAAAATCGAGCAGATCGTGCGCGAGGAGCAGAACCGCTCCGGCGCCATCGAGATGCTGATGCCGACGCTGCAGCAGGCCGAACTGTGGCGGGAGAGCGGACGCTATGACGCCTACGGTCCGGAAATGCTGCGCTTCAAGGACCGCCACGAGCGGGAGATGCTCTATGGCCCCACAAACGAGGAACTGATCACACAGATTTTCCGGGACGGCGTCAGGTCGTATCGCGATCTGCCGCGCAACCTCTACCACATACAGTGGAAATTCCGCGACGAACTGCGCCCGCGCTTCGGGGTGATGCGCGGCCGCGAATTCCTGATGAAGGACGCCTATTCCTTCGACCTGACGCCCGAGGCCGGCAGGCGCGCCTACAACAAGATGTTCGTCGCCTATCTGCGCACCTTTGCGCGCATGGGGCTCAAGTCGATCCCGATGGCAGCCGAGACCGGGCCGATCGGCGGCGATCTCAGCCACGAGTTCATCATCCTGGCCGACACCGGGGAAAGCAAGGTGTATTGCCACGCCGATTTGGTCGAGACCCGCGCTCCTCCCGCCAATATCGACTTCGAGAGCGACCTGGCGCCGCTGATCGCCCAGTTCACCGGCCGTTATGCTGCCACCGACGACAAGCATGATCCGGGCCGCTTCGAGCGCGAGGTGCCCTCCGACAAGCGCATCGAGGCGCGCGGCATCGAGGTCGGTCACATTTTCTTCTTCGGTACCAAGTATTCCGAGCCGATGGGATGCCGCGTGCAGGTCCCGGACGGCAGCGTTTTGCCGCTGCAGATGGGCTCCTACGGCATCGGCGTATCGCGGCTGGTAGGGGCTATCATCGAGGCTTGCCACGACCAGGCCGGCATCGTTTGGCCCGTACCTGTCGCTCCGTTCGAGGTGGCGCTCGTGAATTTGAAGGTCGGAGACGCGGAGACCGACAGCAGTTGCGCGGAGCTCTACGGCAAGCTCGAGCGGGCGGGCATCGCGGTGCTTTACGACGACGGTGAGGAGCGTGCCGGCGCCAAGTTCGCCACCATGGATCTGATCGGGTTGCCCTTCCAGCTGATCGTCGGACCCAAGGGGTTGAAACGCGGAGAGGTGGAACTCAAGGAGCGGCAGACGGACGAGCGCATGCACCTTGCGCCCGAGAATGCCCTAAAGCGCCTGGTCGAGCTCGTCAGCGCACGCCGGGTATTGGCTTGAAGCCGTGGCGCGAGCTGCACGGCGAGACGGGGACGTGTCCATGAGCATGCAGGCGAGTGGTGCCGGCGCCTTCGCGCCATTCGAGTGGATGCTGGCGCTGCGCTACCTGCGCGCCCGCCGCAGGGAAGGGTTCATCTCGGTGTTGGCCGGCTTTTCGTTCCTCGGCATCCTGCTCGGGGTGTTCACGTTGATCACGGTCATGGCGGTGATGAACGGCTTTCGCAAGGAGCTGTTCAACAAGATCATGGGCCTCAACGGGCACATTATCGTCAGCAAGATCGCCAGCGACTTCGACGGCTATGACGATGCCGCGCGGCGCCTGTCGACGATCGCCGGCGTGCGCTCCGCGTTTCCGCTGATCGAGGGCCAGGCCATGGCGTCGACCCCGGCGCAGGCCGTCGCCGGCTACGTGCGCGGCGTGCGCGAGAACGGCATCAAGTCGCTGAAGATCATCGCCGACCATGTACAAAATGGCACGCTCAACGGCTTTGATGCCCAGGAGGGGATCGCCATCGGCACGCGGCTGGCGAACGCGCTGCGGGTCACGGTTGGCGACATGGTGACGCTGGTGTCGCCGCGCGGGGCGGCGACGCCGTTCGGAACGGCACCGCGCATCAAGCCCTACAAGGTGTCGGCGATCTTCGAAATGGGCATGTCGGAGTACGACCGCACGATGATCTTCATGCCACTCGCCGAGGCGCAGCGCTACTTCGGCAAGGGCAACACCGTCGATGTGCTGGAAGTGCTGGTCGACGATCCGGAGGCGGCTAGCACGGCCATCGAGGCGATGAAGGCGCTCGGCATTCCGGGCCTGCGTTTCTCCGACTGGCGGCAGCGGAACGAAAGCTTCTTCACCGTGCTCGAGGTCGAGCGCAACATGATGTTCATCATCCTGTCGGTGATCGTCGTAGTCGCGGCGTTCAACATCATTTCGGGACTGATCATGCTGGTCAAGGACAAGGGGCGGGAGATCGGCATCCTGCGTACCATGGGGGCAACCCAGGGGGCGATCATGCGCATTTTCCTGATCACCGGCTCCAGCATCGGCGTCACCGGTACCCTCGCCGGGGCGCTCCTCAGCGTGATCTTCTGCTGGAGGATCGACGAGGTCCGCCAATTCGTCGCCTGGGTAACCAAAACCCCCGTGTTCGATCCGAAAATCTACTACCTGCCGCAACTGCCGGCCGATGTCAGCCTGCATACGACCGGAGCAATCGTCGCCATGGCACTGGCGTTGTCGGTGCTGGCGACCCTATATCCGTCCTGGCGTGCCGCCCGGCTCGATCCGGTTGACGCCCTGCGCTACCAGTGAGGCCAGTGCAAGCGCACAACCGGCCGGTACCATCAGGACAGTGGTGACCGCCTCACGATGTTTGCGGTCGACCCACTCAAGACTCGCGCGCGTTAGCGCTCACAATGATGGGCAAAGGAATAATGGCTTCCGATGCAATGAACGAGAAACTCCCGAGACGCTAGCATGACCGCAAATCCATTCTAATGGAGACTGGCCTAGGCACAGAGCACCATATGGTGGGGCATGCCATAATTCCATACTACCTCGGTGCCGCTCTCGACCTTTATTATTATCCAAATGGATTGCCTGGAACGGCCTTCGCCACGAAGGAGCTGTCAGAGCACCCGAACGAGGGCTCCTCAAACAACGTGTTCCGTCGCTAGAACTTGTAATGTTTAGGAAACACAAAACTCGACGTCAATTGTAGCGAAGGTGGCGCCGCGTTGCTTGCTGGCCGGCTTCCAAGAACTATGAGTTGAGCCCGCGTCTGAGCGTTCGTG
>JBPYEF010000092.1:0-5138 GCA_051985875.1 Hyphomicrobiaceae bacterium | reverse complement strand
CACAAGGCCTTCATCGATGCCTACCGCGCCAAGTATCAGGACACGCCCCGCCTCGGATCCCTGCTCGGCTACATGGTCGGCTACATGATGCGCGACATGCTCGACCAGGCCGGCTCGACCGATACCGCCAAGCTGCTGGCCGCGCTCGATGACGCAAAGTTTGCCACCCTGGTCGGGCCCGTGGTGATGCGCGGCCTCGACCACCAGTCGACGCTCGGCGCCTGGGTGGGCGAGACCGCCAGGCAGGACAGGCACGGCACGATGCGCAACTGGCACTACGAGGACGGCGCGAAGTATCTGTTCCCGGAGGCCGAGGTGCGGGCCGTGCGCAAGCAGTAAGCGGGTGGGTGCGCGGGAGGCGGGCAAGGCGCCCGCAATCTCGCACCCGAGGTGGAGGGCCGGCGGCGGCTGCCGCCGATCGCGGGGAAGCAGCGGAAGTGCTGCGCGTTTGCTGTGCGAGGCGGCCGCTTGCCTGATGTTTCCTTCCTGCTGCTGCAGATCCTCAACGGGCTCGTCAGCGCCTCGTCGCTGTTCATCATCTCGGCCGGGCTGACGCTGGTGTTCGGCGTGACGCGCATCGTCAACTTCGCCCACGGCGCGTTCTACATGCTCGGCGCCTATTTCGCGGTCAGCGTCATCCCGCGGCTGCTCGCGCTGCACGACGGGTTTGCCGCATTCGTGGCCGGCGTCGCGCTGGCGGCGCTGGCAACCGGGGTACTCGGCGTCGCGCTCGAGCTGCTGCTGCTGCGGCGCATCTACGCGGCCGCGGAGCTGTTTCAGCTGCTCGCCACCTTCGGCGTCGTGCTGATGGTAGAGGATCTGGTGTTGCAGATCTGGGGACCGCTCGACATTCTCGGTCCGCGGGCGCCCGGTTTCGCCAGGGCGATCGACATCCTCGGGCAACGTTTCCCCGCTTACGATGTGTTGCTGATCGCTGCGGGTCCTCTGGTGCTGGCGCTGCTCACACTGCTGATGCACGGCACGCGCTATGGCGTGTTGGTGCGCGCGGCGACCGAGGATCGGGAGATGGTGGCCGCGCTCGGGGTCAACCAAGGCCGCCTGTTCACCGCGACGCTGTTCCTCGGCACCGCCCTCGCCGGCCTCGGCGGGGCGCTGCAGACCCCGCGGCTTGCCGCCAATCCGCAGATGGACGTCGCCGTGATCGCCGAGACGTTCGTCGTCACCGTGGTCGGCGGCATGGGCTCGATTACCGGTGCGTTCCTTGCCGCGCTGCTGATCGGCGAGCTGCAGGCATTCGGCATTCTCCTGTTTCCGCGCATCACGCTGGTGCTCGTCTTCCTGCTCATGGCGCTCGTGCTGGTGTTCAAGCCCTCGGGGCTGCTGGGGCGGCCCGATAAAGAACGTGGCCGCCCGCCGCCGCCGGCGGCGGCGATCGGCGATGCGCGCGCCGGCGCCGCACGCGGAATCGCGTTCGCGGCGGCGGGCATCCTGCTGCTCGCCCTGCCGCTGCTCGCCGACGCCTATCGCTTGCGGATCGCCATCGAGGTGCTGAGCTTTGCGCTCGCGGCCTTCAGCCTCAATTTCCTGGTGGGCAACGCCGGCATCGTCAGCTTCGGCCACGCCGCCTACTTCGGGCTCGGCGCCTATGCGGCCGGCCTGCTGGCGACCAGACTCGGGCTGCCGATGCTCCCGGCGCTGCTCTGTGCCCCGCTGGTGGCCGCGCTCGCTGCCGCGCTATTTGGGTATTTCATCGTGCGCTTGCGCGGCATCTACCTGGCGATGCTGACGCTGGCGGTGGCGCAAATCACGTACGCGGTCGCGTTCCAATGGGTGGCGCTGACCGGCGGCGACAACGGGCTGGTCGGGGTGTGGCCCCCGCGCTGGGCGGCGAGTCGCGAGGCGTATTACTACCTGAGCCTCGTCCTCAGCGCCCTGGCAATTTTCCTGCTGCGCCGCGCCACGCACGCGCCGTTCGGCTACACCCTGCGCGCCGCACGCGACGCGATGCTGCGCGCCGAGGCGATCGGCATCAACGTGCGCTTGCACCGCTGGATCGCCTTCAGTGTGGCCGCGGCGGGCGCCGGGCTGGCCGGCGGCTTGTTCGCCTTCTCCAAGGGATCGATCGATCCGACGCTGATGTCGATCGACACTTCCGTCGATCTGCTGGTGATGATCCTGGTCGGCGGGCTGCAGGCGGCCGCGGGGCCGCTGGTCGGCGCCGGCCTGTTCCATGCCATCAAGGACTCGGTGATGCCACTCACCGACCACTGGCGCCTGCTGCTCGGTGTGGCGATTATCGCCCTGGTGCTGGCCTTTCCCGATGGGGTGGCCGGCGGGCTTGCCAGGCTTGTGCAGATGGTGCGTGCACGCACGGTGCGCCCGGGTGGGACGGGTCTGGCATGAGCCTGCTGGTTGTCGAGCGCTTGAGCAAGTCCTTCGGCGGCGTGCGCGCGGCGAGCGACGTCTCCTTCACCCTCGAAGCAGGACGGCTGCTGGCGATCATCGGCCCCAATGGCGCAGGCAAGTCGACGATCTTCAATATCGTCGGCGGCCAGTTGGCGCCGGATGCCGGTCGCGTGCTGCTCGAGGGCGGCGATCTGACAGGGCTGCCGCCGCGTCGCATCTGCCGTCTCGGGGTGGGGCGCACCTTCCAGATCGCGCAAACGTTCCTGTCCATGACCGTCGCGGAGAACCTGCAAATGGCGCTGATCAGCCGCCACCGGCGCACCGGGGCGTGGTGGCCGCGCGCGCAAGCGCTCTATCGTCACGAGGCACTGGCGGTGCTCGAGGGCATGCGCATGCGCGAGCACGCCGATCGACGCTGCAGCGAGCTCGCCTACGGCGACGTCAAGCGCGTTGAGCTCGCCATTGCGCTCGCCGGCGCGCCGAAAGTGCTGCTGATGGACGAGCCCACTGCCGGCATGGCGCCGAAAGAGCGCGCGCAATTGATGCACGTGACGGCGGACATTGCGCGCGAGCGCCGCATCGGCATTCTGTTCACCGAGCACGACATGGGCGCCGTCTTCGCCCACGCCGACCGCATCCTCGTGCTGGTGCAGGGCAGGATCATTGCCGCCGGCACGCGCGAGGAGATCAAGGCCGACCCGCAGGTGCGCCAGGCGTATCTCGGCGGCGAGACTCTCGCCCGCCTGGCAGAACAGCGCGCGGGGCCGGCGTGAGGGACGACGCCATTCTCGAGGTGGACGGACTGAGCGCGGCCTACGGCCAGGCGCAGATCCTGTTCGACGTCTCGCTGCGGCTGGTCCGTGGCGAGACCGCCGCGTTGATGGGCCGCAACGGCGCCGGCAAGTCGACGACGCTGAAGGCGATCATGGGTCTGGTCGCTGCGCGCGCCGATAAACTCCGCTTCGCCGGACGCGATCTGCGGGGTGTGCCGACGTATCGCATCGCCCGGCTCGGACTCGGCTACGTGCCGGAGGAGCGGCGCATCTTCACCGAGCTCACCGTGTTCGAAAACCTCGAGGTCGGACGCAAGGCGGGGCAGCGCGCGCGGGTTCCCTGGACCCCCGACCGCCTGTTCGCGATCTTCCCGAACCTCGCGACCATGCGCGGGCGACGCGCCGGCCACATGTCCGGCGGCGAGCAGCAGATGCTGGCGATCGCGCGGACGCTGATGGGCAATCCCGAGGCGGTCCTGCTCGATGAGCCCTCGGAGGGCCTCGCCCCCGTGATCGTCGAGCAGATGGCGCTCGCCGTCGCCCGCATGAAGCAGCAGGGGCTCGCCGTGCTGCTGTCGGAGCAGAATGTGCACTTTGCCGCAGCGGTTGCCGATCGCGCCTACATCCTCGAGAAGGGCGCCATTCGCCATCACGGAACGATGGCCGCGATCCTGCGCGACCCGGCCCTGCGCGAGGCCTACCTCGGCGTTTAGCCGGGCGTAACCGCAGCGTCGTTCTGCCCCGTCGATCTGCCGATCTGTGCCGGCGCAAAACAGCCTGTTTCACATGAAACGCGGCGTTGTGCGCCAGGCGGCAAGCCGCCCTCAGGCGCGCGCGATTTTCACGTACTCGAAGTCGCCGGGCTTGTTGTCGATGCCGACCTTGGGCGGCGCGATCCAGGAGGCGAACTTGCCGCGGTCCCAGCACGGCCGCATCAGGCTTGCTATATAGTCGCCGTCGGCCGTGGAAGGCAGCCATTGGTCCTTCTGCCGCTGCCAATCGGCCGGCGCCAACGCCTCACCGGCCGGCGAGGCGTCGATGGCCGCGAACTCGCCGATACCGCGGTGGAAGGCGACGTGCGGCAGCGCGATCTGGAAGTCCACCCCCACTTTCTCGATGATCTTGTTCCAGCGCGCGACGCCCTTGGCACAGTCGGCCACATAGTCGTCGCGCAGGCGCATGTTGATTGCGGTGAGCGCCGGCTCATCGACGGTGGTGACCTTGCCGTCGACCAGTTTGCTCACCGGGTAGGTGGCGCCCGTCAGCAGATGATCGTCATCGATGCGCGTTTCCTGGAAGCGGCCCTTCAGGCCGCAATTGTAGTAGTTGGCGGCGTTGGTCGACACCTCCGAGCCGAACAGATCGAGCGACAGCGAGAAGTGCAGATTTGCCTTCTTCTGCATGGTCGGCAGATCGATGACGCCGAGCTTGCGCACGGCGGGGATGTCGTTGGCATCGGCGATGCCGGCCTCGCGCATCGCCTGGCAGGTGCGCTCGATCGCCCGCCCCACGCCCGTCTCGCCGACGAACATGTGATGCGCCTCCTCGGTGAGCATGAAGCGGCAGGTGCGTGACAGCGGGTCGAACCCCGACTGCGCCAGGCTCTCGAGCTGCATCTTTCCGTCGCGGTCGGTGAAGAAGGTAAACATGAAGAACGAGAGCCAATCCGGCGTCTCCTCGTTGAAGGCGCCGAGCATGCGCGGCCGGTCGGGGTCGCCCGAGCGGCGCTGCAGCAGACCCTCTGCTTCCTCGCGACCATCCTTGCCGAAATACTTGTGCAGCAGGTAGACCATCGCCCAGAGATGGCGGCCCTCCTCGACGTTGACCTGGAACAGGTTGCGCATGTCGTACAGGGACGGTGCGGTTTTACCGAGGAAGCGCTGCTGCTCGACGCTCGCCGGCTCCGTGTCGCCCTGAATGACGACCAGCCGCCGCAGCATGGCGCGGTATTCCCCCGGTACCTCCTGCCACGCGCTCTCGCCCCTGTGCGTGCCAAAG
>JBPYEF010000091.1:0-12207 GCA_051985875.1 Hyphomicrobiaceae bacterium | reverse complement strand
CTCGACGGCGCCGCACTGGCGATCGGCGCGCTCCGCGCTAAGGAGGCGCGCGAATTCGCTGCCGCTGCTCGGCGCCACCGCGTGCCCGTCAATATCGTCGACACGCCCGAGCTGTCGGATGTCAACTTCGGCACCATCGTCAACCGCCGTCCCGTCCTCGTCGCAATAACCACGGGCGGGGCGGCGCCGGTGCTCGGCCAGGCGATCCGGACCAAGATCGAAGCGCTGCTGCCGCAAGCGCTCGGTGCTTGGGCGACGGCCGCGGCCGGCCTCAGGCGTGCGATCGCCCAGCGCCTGCCCATGGGCGCGGCACGGCGCGAGGTGTGGTGGCACTTCGCGCAAAGGGCGCTCGCCGCGTCGGCGCCGCCGGATGCGGACGAATTGGGCCGGCTCGCTTCGGGGAGCGCCGGCGTCGACTGCGCGGTGGCGCTGGTCGGCGCCGGACCGGGTGATCCCGAGCTATTGACCCTGAAGGCACTGCGCACGCTGCAATCGGCCGATGTAGTTCTCTATGCCCCGGAGGTGAGCCCGGCCGTGCTGGAGCTGGCGCGGCGCGAGGCGCGGCGCATCCCGGTCGGCGCGCCGGCGTCGCAAGACGATGCCAGCGCGCTGATGCTGCGCCTGGCCAAACGCGGGTTGCGCGTCGTGCTGCTCAGGGGCGGGGACCCTACGGCGCTCGGGGCGCGCGAGCTTGCCGCCTGCCGTGCGGCGGGGATTGCCGTCGAGGTCGTGCCGGGCATCGCGGTGCCCGGCAGCTGAGCGAGGCGACGGCCTGCGTGTGCGCCTCTCAAGCCTCCGCGACGATCGGATTGGACAGCACGCCGATCTTCTCAATCTCCACCTCGACGACGTCGCCCGGCCGCAACCAGGGCGGCGGGGTGCGGGCGTGGGCGACCCCCGACGGGGTACCCGTGGCAATCAGATCGCCCGGCTCGAGCGTCATGAATTGTGACAGCAGCGCGATGATCTTGGCGACCGAAAAGATCATGTCCGAGGTGTTGGAATGCTGCATCGTCTCGCCGTTGACGCGCGTCATGATGTCGAGGCCCGCGGCGCCGGGAGGCAGCGCGTCGGCGGTGACGACGAACGGGCCGGTCGGTCCGGTGGCATCGAAGTTCTTGCCGGGCGTCCACTGCGTGGTCTTGCGCTGAAAATCGCGCACCGACACGTCGTTGAATAGCGTGTAGCCGAAGACGTGCTCGAGTGCCTGCGATTCGGCGATATGGCGTCCCCCCTTGCCGATCACCACCGCCAGCTCGCACTCGTAGTCGAGCTGGACCGATGCCCGCGGGCGCACGACCGGCGCCTTGGCAGCCACCAACGAGGTCGCCACGCGCAGGAAGAAGGAGGGATAGGTGGGAATGGGATGTCCACCCTCTTTCGCGTGCAGCGCATAGTTGAGGCCGACGCAGAGGCATTTCGGGGGTACCGGGATGGGCAGTGCCGGCTTGACGGCGGCAAGCGCACGCTTGGCCGCCGCGGGAGCGCGGGCGCCGGCTGCGGCCACGGCGGCGAGGGCGGCGGGACCGGCGGTGAGCAGAGCGCCGAGATCGCGCGGCAGGTTCGCATCGACGCGGGACAAATCGACCACGGTGTCGCCGGCAACGAGCCCGAGGCGCGGCGCACCCGCGCCGTCCTCCGCCACAAACATCATCAGGTGCATGCGTCCTCCTGCTGTGCCGAGGGATGGGGTAGGGAGCCTGCCATTGCCCAACGCCGATTTGCGCACGGCGCGGGTGGGCCAGCCTCGCGTGGCGTGTTGGATGAGGCGAACAGCTTGCGGCGCGGCTGTCAAGCCGGGCGCGTCTGGCTTGGCGTACGTCGCGCGACGTGCACCGCGCGTGCCGAGGACGCGGTGCGGCACTGGCGCTGCCTTGACAAGCACCCGTGCCCTCGGCTGCATCAGGCGGGCTCGGGGCGAGGAGTGCGGCTTTTGCAGGGTGTACGCGTCGCGGTCGACATCGGGGGAACCTTCACCGACATCGTCGTCATGGGGCGCGATGCCACGCTGTACGCAGCCAAGCTCGCAACCACCCCTGAGGACCCCTGTCAGGCGGTCGTCGCCGGGCTTGCCGAGCTGCTTGCGAAGCTCGCCATTCCCGCATCGGCAGTCGCCGAGGTGCTGCACGGCACGACCGTCGGCTCCAACACGCTGCTGCAGCGCACGGGGGCGCGCACCGGGCTGATCACGACGCGCGGCTTTCGCGACGTGCTCGAGATCGGCCGCATTCGCATGCCCGAAATGTTCGATCTGCGCTGGGACAAACCAAAGCCGCTCGTGCCGCGGCGGTATCGCCTGGAGGTGGCCGAGCGCGTCGCCGCCGACGGTACCCTCCTCGCGGAGCTCGACGCCGATGGGCTCCGCGCCGCGGCCCGGCAGCTCCTCGCCGGCGGCATCGAGGCGGTCGCCGTGTGCTTCATCAACAGCTATCGCAACGCCGAGAACGAGCGCCGTGCCGAGGCGATCCTGCGGCGCGACTTCCCTGAGCTGCTGGTCGCCGCCTCATACGCCGTACTGCCCGAGGTCAAGGAATACGAACGCACCAGCACGACGGTGGTGAACGCCTACCTGTTGCGAACGATGCGCGGCTATCTGCGCAATCTGGCGAGCGGATTGCGCGCGATCGGCGTCGCCGCCGAAATTCGCGTCCTCACCTCCAATGGCGGGATGCTCGGGGCGGATGCCGCCTGTGAAAGGCCGGTATTCGTGGTCGCCTCGGGGCCGGCCGGAGGCGTGATCGGCGCCGCACGGCTTGCAGCTGCGCAGGGCGACGGCGATCTGATCGTGTTCGACATGGGGGGTACGACCGCCAAGGCGGTAATCGTCGAGGGCGGTCGTCCGAGCATGACCTCGGAATACGAATTCCGCGACGGTATGTCGACCTCGAGCCGCTTCATCAAGGCCGGCGGCTACATGCTGAAGGTGCCGGCGATCGATATCGCCGAGGTCGGCGCCGGCGGCGGCTCGCTGGCGGAGGTCGACGCCGGCGGGTTGCTGCGCGTCGGCCCCCATTCAGCGGGCGCCGTGCCGGGCCCGGCTTGCTACGGCCTCGGCAACGCGCGGCCGACGGTGACCGACGCCAACTTGGTGCTGGGCGCGATGCCGGAAAGCAGCCTGGCCGGGGGCCGGCTGGCCGTCGACTGTGGCCGCGCCGAGCAGGCGATCGCCCGGTACATCGCCGCGCCGCTCGGGCTCACCACCATCGAGGCCGCCCACGGCGTGCGTGCGGTTGCCAATGCGGCCATGGCGCGGGCGGTAAGGGCGGTGACCGTGGAGCGCGGCCGCGATCCACGCGAACTGACCCTCGTCGCCATCGGCGGCAACGGCGGCATCCATGCGCCCGAGGTCGCCCGCGAGCTCGGTATCCGACGCGTGGTGGTGCCGCCGCTCGCCGGGGTGTTCAGCGCCGTCGGCATGCTCGCCTGCGACCTTGAGCATGTGGCCGTGCGCAGCGTGTCGTGCGGGCTCGCGGCGCTGGCCGCGGCCGAGCTGGTCGACTTGGAGCGCGCGCTGACCGACGAGGTGATGGCCCGCCTCGCCGCCGATGGCTTCACCCGCGAACGTGCGCGGCTCGCCTTTGAGGCCGATCTGCGTCACGAAGGTCAGGCGAGCGAGCTCACCGTACACTACGACGGCGGCGTCCACCGTGCCGGCGAGCGCCGCGCCGAGCTCGCGGCGCGGTTCACGGCCGAGTACGTCAAGACCTACGGCTATCGCGATGACAGCCCCATCGAGCTGGTCAGGCTGCGGGCGCTCGGAATCGGCTTGCGCGCCGAGCGCCTCGACTTTCGGCAAATGCGCATCGCCGCCACGGAGGGCATTGGCGAAGGCCGCCGCCGCATCCACTTTCAGCGCGGAACTGCGGCCATCGATACCGAGATCGTGACGCGCGCGACCCTCGGCGACGCGCCGCGACGCGGTCCGCTTCTGATCGCCGAGTTCGATGCGACGATCTTGGTGCCGCCGGATGCAACCGCCAGGCGCGACCCGATCGGCAATCTCGTGCTGGAGCTCGACGGCAATGAAGGTTGATCCGATCACGTTTGCGGTGATCAAGAGCGGGCTCGAGCAGATCGCCGACGACATGGCCTATACGGTCGTGCGCACCGCCCGCTCGGAGATCGTCAAGGATGTGATGGACTTCTCCGCCGCGCTGTGCACAGCCGACGGCGTGATGGTCGCGCAGGCCAAGACCATTGCCCAGCACCTCGGTGCCATTCCCGAAGCAATGCAGGCCGTCCTCGCGGAATTCGGCGCCGAGCTCGAGGAGGGCGACGCCGTGATCATGAACGATCCCTATCACGGGGGCATGCATCTACCGGACATCTTCCTGTTCCTGCCGCTGTTCTATGCGGGGCGGCGGCAGGCGTTCGCCGTGGTAATTTGCCATCACACCGACGTCGGCGGACGCGTGCCCGGATCGAACGCATCGGACTCAACGGAGATCTACCAAGAGGGCCTCCGCATCCCCCCGCTGAAGCTGTACGCGCGCGGACGGCTGAATACGACGCTGCAGAAGCTGATCTGCATCAATGTGCGCGTGCCGGAGCGGGTTTGGGGCGACCTTTGCGCACAATACGCCGCCGCGCAGGTCGGTCGGCGCGGTTTCGAAAAACTGCTGGTGCGTTATGGTGCGGACGCGATTGCCGCGTACATGAACGCGCTGATCGACTACGCCGAGCGGCTGGCCCGGGCGGAGATCCGGCGCTGGCCGCGGGGGCGCTTCGCCTTCGTCGATCACATTGACGGCGACGGACTTTCGGACGCTGCGATTCCGATCAGCGTCGCGATTACCGTGCGCGACGACGGCAGCCTGCTGGTCGACTACGCGGGGTCCTCTCCGCAGGTGCAGGGTGCGCTCAATGCCACGCTGAGCTTCACGCATTCGCTAACCTATCTGAGCGTGCGCTGCGTGCTGCCGCGCGAGGTACCGAACAACGCCGGGTTTTTCCGCTGCATCGAGGTAGCGGTACCCGGGGCGAGTGTGCTCAACCCCGTGCCGCCGGCGGCGTGCGCGGCGCGCGCGCTGACCGGCTACCGCGTGTTCGACGCGATGCTCGGGGCATTGGCGCAGATCGTGCCCGAGCGCGTTCCGGCGGCGGGTGAGGGCGGCAACAGCGTAATCTGCATCAGCGGCCGCAGGCCGAACGGGCGACCGTTCATCATCGTCGACATGGTCTGCGGTGCTTGGGGTGGCCGTCCGGACAAGGATGGGCTCGAGGCGGTGACCAACGCCTCGCAGAACCTCTCTAACATGCCGGTGGAGATCATGGAGGCGGAGCACCCGGTGCGCGTCGAGGAATATGCCCTTGTCCCCGACAGCTGTGGCGCCGGCCGCTGGCGCGGCGGGCTCGGCCTGCGCCGCGCCTACCGCATCCTTGCCACCGATGCTCTACTGCAGATGCGCACCGATCGCGCGGCATTCCCGCCCTATGGGCTCGCGGGCGGAGGGTGCGGTGGGCGCACGCGCAACTTCATCGAGCGCAACGGCGAGCGCCGGCCGCTTCCGGCCAAGGTCACCATGCGCGTGCAGGGCGGCACGCTCATCGTTCACGAGCAGGCGGGCGGCGGCGGCTTCGGGCCTCCGCAGCTGCGCGAGCCGGCGCGCGTGGCGGAAGACGTGGCCGAGGGCAAGATCACGCGCGGCTACGCCCGCGCGCAGCACGGGGTGTGCGTCGGCGAGGACGGCAGCATCGATGCGCCGCAGACCGCGCGGCTGCGCGCGACGTTGCCGGCGGCGACGCGGCGCGGGTAAGCTCGCCGCCCTCACCTAGGGATCAGGGGCAATGGTGTGGCGGATCGGCGTGGACATCGGCGGCACCTTCACGGATGTCGCGCTCGTCGATGAGGCGAGTGGCGCGATAGGCCTTGCCAAGGTACCGACGACGCCGGACGACTTTGCCGACGGCGTGCTGGCCGCGCTCAACAGTGCCCTGCGGCGCCAGGGGGTATCGGCGGCGGCGGTTGGTCTGCTGGTACACGCCACCACGCTCGTCACCAACGCCCTGCTCGAGCAGAAGGGCGCGCGTGCCGCACTGGTGACGACGCGCGGTTTTCGCGACGTGCTTGAGTTGCGGCGCTCGGCCAGGGCCGACCTTTATGACCTGTTCCAGGACGCACCGGCGGTGTTGATTCCGCGCCGCCGGCGTTTTGAGATCAGCGAACGCATCGGCAGCGACGGCGGCGTTGTCACGTCGCTTGCGGAAGCGGAGATCGACGGGCTGATCGCCGCGCTTGCGGCGGCAAAGGTCGAGGCCATCGCCGTGTCGTTGCTGTTCAGCTTTGTCAACGGCGCCCACGAACGGTTGCTCGGCGAGCGGCTGCGTGCGGCGTTTCCCGCAATACCCGTCTACCTGTCATCGCAAGTGCTGCCGGAGATTCGCGAGTTCGAGCGTACCAGCACCACGGCGGTATGCGCCTATGTCGGGCCGATCCTCGCCTCGTATCTGCAGCGCCTGGAAGGAGCGGTGCGCGCGCTCGGCCTGCCGCGGCTGTACCTGATGGGCTCGAGCGGCGGAGTGTTTGAGGCCGCCGAGGGCATCGCCATGCCGGCGATGACCGTGGAGTCGGGACCGGCGGCGGGGGTCGTCGCCGCAGCGCTCGCCGCCCGGCAGACGGGCCGGGTCAATCTGCTGTCCTTCGACATGGGGGGCACCACCGCGAAGGCCAGCCTGATCCGCGACGGCAACTTTGACACGACGCCAGAATATGAGGTCGCGGGCGGCGTCAGCGGCAGCCGCTGGATGCACGGCACCGGGCACCCGATCCGCGTGCCGGTGGTCGACGT
The DNA here is from genome assembly GCA_051985875.1 of Hyphomicrobiaceae bacterium. GTDB lineage: Bacteria > Pseudomonadota > Alphaproteobacteria > Rhizobiales > Hyphomicrobiaceae > AWTP1-13. Next base: position 5,419 of record JBPYEF010000091.1, on the reverse strand, counting down.
CGCCGAGGTGTCGGCGGGCGGCGGATCGATCGCCTGGGTCGATCGCGCCGGATCGCTGCGCGTCGGCCCGGCCAGCGCCGGAGCCGTGCCCGGCCCAGTGTGCTACCGGCGTGGCGGCACCGAGCCGACCGTGACCGACTGCAACCTGTTGCTCGGTTACCTTGATCGCGACTCGCTGCTCGGCGGCGATCTGCCGATCGACTTCGGGGTCAGCGAAGCGGCGGTGCGCGAGCGGCTTGCGCGTCCGCTCGGCACGGATCCACAGCGCGCTGCGGCCGGCGTGATCGACGTCGTCAACCACGCCATGGCGGAAGCGCTCAAGATCGTCTCGGTCGAGCGCGGCATCGACCCGCGCGGCTTCACGCTGTGCGCGTTTGGCGGTGCCGGCCCACTGCATGCCACGGCCCTCGCCGAAGAGCTCGGTATCCGCGAGGTACTGTGTCCGCCGATTCCCGGCGCGTTCTCCGCGCTCGGCCTGGTCGGCTCGGACCTCAAGCGCGATTATGTGCGCACGGTTTATGCCCAGGCCGACCGCGCCGATCCGGCGCGCCTCGAGGCGGCGTTCGCGGCGCTCGAGGTGGAAGGTGCCGCCATGCTCGCCCGGGCTGGAGTAGCCGCCGAGCAAGGAAGGTTTCTGCGCCAGGTCGACGCGCGCTACCTGCGCCAGTCCTACGAGCTGGCCGTACCGGCTCCGGCACGCACCGTCGACGCGGCGGCGCTCGAGGCGATCGCCGCCGCTTTCCACCGTCGCCACCGCGAGACCTACGGCCACGACCACCGTGCCGAGCCGGTGCAGATCGTCAACGTGCGCGTGACGGCAATTGGCGCCATCGCGCCGCTGCGCATTCGCCAGGAGCCCGCGGCGGCAGGCACCGACGCCGTCAAGACGCGACGCAGTGTGTGGTTCAAGCAGACCGGAGCGATCCGGACGACCGTCTTTGAGCGCGCGCGCATGCCAGCGGGGCTCGCCGTCAGCGGGCCCGCCGTCATCGAGTCCCTTGAGTCGACGACCCTCGTTCCACCGGGCTGGCGGGCGCAGATGAACGGCGAGGGTTTCCTGCTTCTGGCGCGCTCGGTGGAGGGCGACCGATGAGCGCTGGCGAACGCGAGGATCCGGCCACCTTCGAGATCGTCAAAAACAGCCTCTACAAGATCGCCGAAGAGATGCGCGTGGTTCTCGCCAAAACCGCATTCTCGCCGATCCTGAAATCAGCGGGCGACTACTCGTGCGGCGTGTTCGACGCCGAAGGCGCGATGGTCGCGCAGGGGCCCGATCTGCCGATCCACCTCGGGTCGATGCCCGATGCGGTGCGCGCCGTCGTTGCGGCCTTCGCCGGTGACGTGCATCCGGGCGATGCCTTCATCCACAACGATCCCTACGCCGGGGGTAGCCACCTGCCGGACGTCAATGTGGTGCGGCCGGCCTACCTTGGCGACACGCTGCTCGGCTATGCCTGCGTGCGCGCTCACTGGCCGGACGTCGGCTCGGCGACGCCCGGCAGCTACGGGGCGGTGACCGAGATCTACGGCGAAGGGCTGCGGCTGCCGCCGCTGCGACTCTACAGCCGTGGGATGCTGAACGCCGATCTGCTGCGGGTGCTGCTTGCCAATGTGCGCGCGCCCGACGAGCGGCAAGGCGATCTTGGTGCGCAGCTCGCAGCGACCTTGCGCGCCAGCGAACGCTTGCAGGCACTGGCCGGGCGTCTCGGTCAGCGGCGCCTGATCGGCTACATGGCGCGCGTGATGGACTACTCCGAGCGGCTGATGCGCGCCGCGCTTTCCGATTTGCCGGACGGGGAAGGCGCATTCGTGGATTTCTGCGACGGTGATGGCGTCGCCGACGACGCTGACGGCGGGGATGCACCCTTCTGCATTCGCCTCAAGGTGCGCAAGCGCGGCGACCGACTGGAGGTCGACTTCGCCGGCACCGACCCGCAGGTGCGGGGGCCGATGAACGCGCCCCTGTCGGTGACCGCGTCGGGGGTCTATTGTGCGCTGAAGATGGCGGTCGATCCCCGCAATCTGGTGCCGCCCAATTCCGGCTGCTGGCGCCCAATCGCCGTGAGCGCGCCACCCGGTTCGGTCGTGAACTGCTCGTTTCCGGCCCCGGTAGTCTATGCCAATCACGAGATCTCCCATCGCGTTGCCGACATGGTAATGGGCGCCTTGGCAGGCTTCTGGCCCGACCGGGTGATGGCCTGCAGCCAAGGCACCTCGGCAATTCTTACCCTCGGCGGCGTCGACCCGAGCGGCCGGGCCTACGTCTCCTACGAGACCGTGAAGGGCGGCTTCGGCGCGCGCCCCACCAAGGACGGCATCAATGTCGTCGCGAGCGGCATCTCCAACACCATGAACACGCCTGTCGAGGTGCTCGAGATGGCCTTCCCGGTGCGCATCGAGCGTTACGAGATCAACGCCGATTCCGGCGGCGCGGGGCGGTACCGCGGCGGGTGCGGCGCGCGGCGCGTGTGGCGCCTGATCGCCGGGGCGGACGCAACGGGCAGCCTGTGCATGGAGCGCGGCAAGTCGGCGCCGTTCGGGCTGCTCGGCGGCAAGGCCGGTGCCGGCGCGGCGGTCACGCTGACCACCGGGCAGGGGGCACGGCGCGTACTGCCGGGCAAGGGCGCATTTGCGCTTCTTCCCGGTGCGACCATCGACATGATCACCCCCGGTTCGGGCGGCTTTGGACCGCCGTCGGAGCGCGACCCTGGCGCGCTCGGACGGGATCTGCTCGATGGCTATGTGACACCGGAGGCTGCCGTGCGCGACTATGGCATCGCCGACGCCGAGGCGGTGCGTCGGGCCGCCGCTGCCGAGGACGACGCGTGACGTCGCCGCTCACGTGCGCGCGGTCGCTGCGCGTGCCGACACGCCCCTAGCGAAGCCGACGCTTAACCCACGTTTATCAGGGCTAGCGGCTGGGCTGCCGACAACAGCCGAGGCAGCGCCGGCGGGGCAACGTCCGTTGCGAGCTCGCTGACCCGCTCGAGGGCGCCTGCCCGCGGGTGCGTGCGGCCGATTACTCGGCGGCGGCCTGCACCACGGTCGGCTCCACACCCGCGACCGTCGTGCGGCGCATGTCGCGCGGTTGCAATTCATCGTAGCGGCGCACGCGATGCATGGTCTGGCGGTTGTCCCATATCACCAGATCATCGGGCGACCACGTGTGCACGTGAACGAAGCGCGGCTCAGTCGCGTGCTCGGTCAAATCGCGCAGCAGTATGCGCGCCTCCGGCATCGGCATGCCGACGATGGCGCCGGCGTGGGAGGACAAAAACAGCGACTTGCGGCCGGTCACCGGGTGGGTGCGCACCAGGCGCTGGCGCACGGGCTTGAACATCTGCTTTTCTTCCTCGCTGTAGTCGAGAAAGCCGAGCGCGCCCCGGGAGTACATGAGGGAATGCTCGCACACGAGGTCGGCGATCGCGTGCTGCGTCTCGGGGTCGAGCGCGTCGTAGGCCGCGCGCATGTCCGCAAACTCGGTATTGCCACCCTTGGGATTGACGACGCGCGCCGAGAGCAAGGAGTACTTGGCGGGAATGGCGCGGAACGAGCTGTCGGAGTGCCAGAGCATGTTGCCGATGTTGAACAGGCGCTGCCGGCTGTCGCGGGCAAGCGGCTGGCCGTCCTTGCCGAGGTTGGACACGTCGTTCATTCCGACCACCAAGCGCTTGTCCTGCGCCTTGGTGATGTTGCCGCCCCGCGCGTCCTCGATTGCGCCGAAGTTCCGGGTGAAGGCCATCTGCTGTTCATCGCTCAGCCGTTGGCCGGGGAAGTGGAGCACCGCGTAGGCGTCCATGCCGGCCTCGATCGCGGTCACCGTTTCGGGCGCTAGCGGCCGCGCGGCGTCGACGCCCTCGACCGTGGCGAAAAAGGCCGGCGAATGGCGTGGGCGAAGCGAAATGGCCATCGGGCTGCGCTCCTTACCTCAAGGCATTGCCGCCAGTGCAGCGGGAGTTTCTTGCGATGCTAAGCCACGGCGGCGCGCTTGAAAAGCGCGTGCGGCCGCGGATCGGGCGGGCAGCCTGATTGTGGGTGCGGAGCAGCCTCGGATAAGCTGCGCGCTGAGCCGGCGGAGCCAGCAGGAGCCCGTCCGGAAGCGCGGATCGTGGCGCGCCGCACGGCGTGCTCAAGGGAGGGGTGAATGCCTTTTCGCGGACCGGCCTTGCGCAGATCGCCGAGCAATCCATCGCTCGGGGAAATACAGACGTGTCCCGAGCGCGTTGCCGACATGCCCTACGCGCCGGCCATCCGTGTCGAAGCGCCGGGCGACTTGCTGTTCCTGTCCGGGGCTACCCCCTCGCCGCTGTATCACCGCCATCCCCACGACGCCAGCGAACACCAGCACCCCGTTGGCATTGCCGAGCAGACGCGGCTGGCGATGGAGAACATCAAGATCATCCTCGACCACCAGGGCCTGACCTGGAGCGACGTCGTCAAGGTCACCAAATACCTGACGGATATGCGCGACATGGACGGCATGGTCGCGGTGCTGGCGAGCTATTTCGGCGACTGGAAGCCGGCCAGCACCACCGTGTGCGTCAACCAGCTGTCGACGCCGGGTGCGCGCGTCGAGCTCGATATGATCGCCGTCTACCCACAGGCGAGATAGAAACGCGGTTCGCCGCGCGTGCGTGGCTCAGCGAGCGCGCCCGGCCTCGCCGACGACCACGAACGGCGCCCAATACGAGGGCGGCCGGCCCTCGGCGATCAGCGCCGCCATGGCCTGTTGCAGCGCCGCAGCGCGGCCGGCGCCCGGCGCCGCGGCGGGCGCGGCGAAGGTCCTGGTGGTGAGCTCGGTGGCAGCCGTGGAATAGACCGCCCAGTGCGACACGAGCAGGGCGCGCGCGCCAGCGTAGAAGAAGGCGCGGGCCAGGCCCGAGAGCGCCTCTGCGCCTGCGCGGGAACCGGCGGCCGTGTTGCAGGCCGAGAGCACGACCCAGTCGGCATTGAGCGTGAGGGCGGCGACCTCCGACGCCGTCAGCAGCCCATCGTCCGTCTCGCTCGGTTGCTCGGGCGGGGTGAGCACGAGCGCAGGCTCGGCTAGTCCCGACAGATCGCCGGCAATGAGGCCGTGCGTGGCGAACGCGACGACGCGGTACTGGTCGAGCGCCGTCGCTTTGAGCCGGCGCTCGGTTGCCTGCTCCCGCAGCAGCACCGCTGTGCGCGGTGCGCCGAGCGCGCGGGCTTCGGCGAGGAGTTCCTCGGCGGTTTCCGGCAGGGGAGCAAGCGCGCGCACGGCGCGCACGTCGGCAAGCCCGCCGCGGTAGAAGGTGGCCGAGGCTGCGGGATGCGCCAGACCCCGCTGGCCGCCGGGATCGGGGCCCACGAGCACCGGGTCTCCGATGCCAAAGAAGGGCTGGGCGGGGAGGGCAGCAGCGGGCAGGGTGCGCAGGGCGAACAGCGACGCCACGGTGGG
>JBPYEF010000090.1:0-4297 GCA_051985875.1 Hyphomicrobiaceae bacterium | reverse complement strand
CCCTGCGTCCAGACGATGCGGAAGCTTTCCAAGGACGGGTCATCCGGCCAGATATTTCCCACGAACTCCGTATCACCCTCGCGATCGAGCGCGATCAACAGCATGTTGTAACACGGCAGCAATGACCAGATCAGGAGCACGAGCCCCAGCGCCAGAGATGCAGCCTCGATGAGCAACCGACGCACGCGGTAGCGCCGTCGACGCGCGGTTGGGCCGGGAACGTTTTTCACAGCTGCAACTCCGCCATGTGCAGCTTGCGCAGCAGGGTGATGACGATGGGAATCAGCACCGGCAGGGCAGAAAGCATCGCCGCGACGCCGAGCTGTGGTCTGGCGTACTCGAGCGCGTAGCGGATGCCGAGCGTGGCCAGCACATCCGTGGACAAGGCCGGTGCGCCGCCAGACACGAACTGTACGCTGCCATATTCGCCAAGCGTCCAAATCGTGGCAAGCAGAGTGCAGACCAGGTAGACGTTTGCCAACAGCGGAAAGGTGACGTGCACGAAGCGGCGGGAGCCGCTTGCGCCGTCGATATCGGCCGCCTCGTGGATCTCCTCGGGAATGGCCATGCGCCCGGCGAGAAAAATCACCGTCCAGAATGGTAGCCATTTCCAGACATAGGCGGCGATATTGGATGCCAGCGCCAGACCGCGGTGGTTGAACCAGATCGGTCCTTCGATTCCGACCAGCGTCTGCAGCAGGGCATTGAGAAGTCCCTGCTCGCCGATCAGCATCCAGTGGAACGAGAGATAGGCAGGTACCGCCGGTATGCCCCAGGGGAGAATGTAAGCGATCAGCAGCGCTTTGATCCACCAGCGACGCCGCATGAAAAATCCGGAGAGCAGTACGGCGAGGAATAGTTTGAGGTTGACCCCAATGGCGACGAACAACAGCGTGTTGACCAGCGCGCGCCGGTAGTGCGGGTCGGTAACGAGTTCGGCATAAAGCAGGGGCGAACGACCCATCCACAGCCCGTAGGCGATCGGGTAGGCCGCGAACAGCAAGAACACCGCGGCGTACGGGATAAGGAAGGCGATGGCCCAGCCGACTTCCGAACCCCGCGTGAGCGCACGCTGCAAGGCGAACCCTGCGACGCGATGGGCCCACTCGTTGCGGCTCATGGCGCACTCTTCGGACTGCAGTGCAAAATGCACCCTTGCGCGCGCACTGCAGCCCTGGTCACGGCGCGCTGGCGGGCAATCCGCCGTCGCCTTGCTTCTAGCCCTTGACACCGCCCATGGCGAGGCCGGCGGTCATGCGGCGGCGAAACGCATAGTAGATCGCAACCGGGGGTAGCGCGTAGACGATGGCAGTGGCCATCATGTAGTTCCAGGGGGCCTCGTCGCTGTTGAGGAATTGCGCCAGAGCGACCGGGACCGTCATGCTCTTCTTCGACGACAGGAGCAGGAACTGGTAAAGGTACTCGTTCCACGCCAGTAGCAGCGCGTAGGTGCCGACCGCCACCAGCGCCGGTGCCATTAGCGGCAGGTAGACCCGCAGGTAGATCTGCATCGGTGTGGCGCCGTCGATGCGCGCCGCTTCATCCAGCTCGATCGGAATGCTCACCCCGTACTGCTGGAAGATGAAGATCGCGTACGGTGTCGCGAATGTCACCTCTGCGGCGATGACCGACCACAGATTGTTGGAAAGGCCGTAGATATGCATGATGCGGTAGAAGGGGATGGCCAGGAACGAAGCCGGGATGACGTAGGTCAACAGGGCCGCGTTGCTCACCAGCCAACCCTGGCGCAGTCGCATGCGACCGATCGAGAAGCTCGCCAGCGAACCGATCGACAGCGTCAGGGCCACCGTCGCCACGCCGATATACAAGCTGTTTCCGAACTGGTGCCAGAAATACTCGAGGTACCAGTAGCCCTGCGTGACGACGATCCAGAAGCTTTCAAAGGACGGATGCACCGGCCAGATTTCGGTGGTGAACACGTCGCCGCGCGCCTCGAGTGCGACGGCGACGATGTTGTAAATCGGCGCCAGCGTCCAAACCAGGATCAGGACGCCCAGTGCGAATGCCGCGGCCTCGCTCAGGTTGCGTCGCAGCCGATAGTTCGGTCGGCCGCGAGCGGGGGTCGCTGCGCTCATAGGTGCACCTCGGTGGTCCGCAGCTTGCGCATCAAGAGGATCACCAGCGGAATCATCAACGGCATCGCCGACATCACCGTCGCCACCCCGAGGTCGGGCCTGGCAACTTCGAAGGCGTTGCGAATGCCGAGCGTCGCCAGCACGTGCGTCGACAAGGCCGGCGCCCCGCCAGAAACGAAGTAGACGGAGTTAAAGTCACCCAGCGTGAAGATGGTCGAAAGCAGCGTACAGACGAGATAGAGGTTGGCGAGCAGCGGGAAGGTGACGTGGATGAACCGCCGCGTACCGGTGGCCCCGTCCATATCTGCGGCCTCGTAGAGTTCCTGGGGAATTGCCATCCGCCCGGCGAGCAGGATCACCGTCCAAAACGGCATCCATTTCCAGATGTGGGAGGCGATCACCGAGCCGAGCGCCAGCCAGCGCGAGGTCTCCAGCCAGCCGGGTCCGTCGACGCCGAACAGATCCCACAGCACATTGTTGAGCAAACCCCACTGGCCATTCAGCATCCAATGGATGGACATGAAGGAAGGAAGCGCCGGCATTGCCCAGGGAAGCACGTAGATCAACAGCAGGGCCTTGACCCACCAACCCTTGCGCATGAAGAACCCGGACAACAGCAGCGCGCCGAACATCTTCAGGTTCACGCCGATGGCAAGGTAGAGCGCGGTATTCACCGCGCTGCGCACGTAGATCGGATCGGCGAGCAATTCCCTATAGAGGCTCGGCTCGCGGCCGAGCCAAATGCCGTACACGACGGGATAGACCACGAAGGCGAGAAACACCGCCGCATAGGGAATGACGAAGGCGACCGCCCAGGTGAATTCCGAGCCCTGCAGGTGCCCACGCCAGGTGCGCCGCGGACGGGCCCGCGCGCTTGCAGGCTCCGGAATGGAGAATGCCTCGGGAGTCCTTAGGACCTGGGAGCCGTCCATCGTCACCTCTCAGCTTTGAGCGATGGGGTATTTGGCAAGTATCGCCCCGACCCTCTTCAGCGCCTTCTCCGCCGCCGCCTGCGGGGTCATCCCTTCCCTGATCACGTCGGCCGCCGCCGTTCCCCAGATCTGCTGTGCGTTCGCCTCGGCGTAGCCAGGGTTGAACACGGGAAAATTCGGCACCGTGGGTTCCAGCAGGCCCTCGCGCGTATAGGCGGGTCGATGCGGGTCCTGCGGGTCGAGCCAGAAGGGGTCGGTCTTGGTCAGCTCCGGCATTGCCGGGAGCCATCGCCCGAGGCCGTTCTTCAGGTACTCGTTGGTCACCTTCGGCTGGATCACGTACTTCAAAAACTCCTTGGCGACCTCGACGTTCTTCGCTCCCTTGGGGATGAAGGCCCCGCCGACACCAAGTTGCGCCGGCACTGGTTTGCCCGAATTGTCGAGCGGCAGACCCATGGTGACGACGTCGTTGTATTCGTCTTTCTTGTGGTACAGCGCGACCTCGGTCGAAATCGTACCGTCGAGGTCCATGATCATCTGCTTGGCGTGGAAGGCGTTGTTGTCGTCGGCGTCGTTCCAGCTCAACGCTCCGGGTGGGACATAGCCTTCCTTGTAGGCCGTGGTGATGTAGGTAAGCGCCTTGATCACCGCCTCCTTGACCTGCGGATCGTCGAGATGGGGCTTACCGTCCTGGGTGACGATGCCGTTGCCGCCGTAAGCAATCATAAAGTGGTGGAAGGTATTGTTGCCGTCGGCGGGGCCGGTCGTCGTCGGCTGCAGGCCGAGCGCATAGACCCCGCGCAGGCCCTTGTCGCGCAGCGGCTTCTGCATCGGCTTGAAGAAGTCCCAGAACGCATCCCAGGTCTTGGGCGCGTCCGACATCTTGAAGCCCGCCTTCTCGACCATCGAGTTCCAGATATGGAAGGGTAGCACCGCGGTCTTGTACGGGGCGTAGTAGATGGAGCGCCGCTTGGTCGTATTGTTGTAATACTGAGCCGCGAGGTACGCGGTTGGATGGTACTGGGACTTCTGCGTTTCCACCACGTCCGAGAGGTCGACGAGCTTGTCGTTCCAGGCATTCTGGGGAACCACGGCCGCGTCGGCGATGTCGTGCGACATTACGTCGGGTACGTCACCGCTCGTCAGCGCGGACACGATTTTCTGCATCAGCGGCGCGAATGGGATCAGACTGAAGTCGATTTTGTTGCCGCTGGCCTTCTCGTACTCCGCGACCATCGCGCGGAAGGAGGCATCCTCTTCCGGGACGAA
>JBPYEF010000089.1:0-2900 GCA_051985875.1 Hyphomicrobiaceae bacterium | reverse complement strand
GAAGTAGGGGCCAACGCGCCGGGCCATGTCGCCGCCGTCCGACGGGTTCTCGATCTTGATCACCTCCGCGCCGAGGTCGGCAAGCTGCATCGTGCCGTAGGGCCCGGCCCCGTACTGCTCGACGGCGAGCACGCGCAGCCCAGAAAGCGGAAGCATGGGCAGCCCCTATGCCGGATGGCGCGCGACCAGCTGGCGCGCGATGATGATGCGCTGTAGCTCGTTGGTACCCTCGCCGATGACCAACAGCGGCGCGTCGCGGTACAGCCGCTCGACCATGAACTCCTTGGAATAGCCGTAGGCTCCGTGGATGCGCATCGCCTCGAGGCAGACCTGCACCGCCGCCTCGGTCGCGAACAACTTGGCCATCCCGGCCTCCATGTCGCAGCGCAGGCCGCGGTCGTAAGTTCGCGCCGCATCCTCGGTCATCAGCCGCGCGGCGTGGACCTGGGTCGCCATGTCGGCGCGCTTGAGCTGGATTGCCTGGTGCTCGCAGATCGGCTTGCCGAAGGTCTTGCGGATTTGGCTGTAGGCGAGGGCCTGATCGAGCGCCGCCTGCGCCAGGCCGACGCCGCGCGCGGCGACGTTGATGCGCCCGAGCTCGAGGCCGCCGAGGGCGTGCTTCAGGCCCAATCCCTCGCGCAGGCCGATCAGGCACTCGGCCGGCAGCGCGTAGTCTTCGAACACGAGCTCGGCGGAGTCGATGCCCTTGTAGCCGAGCTTCTCGAGCTTGCGCCCGACCCTGAAGCCGTCACCCTTCTCGGCGATGAACAGGCTCATGCCCCTGTGGCGCGGCATGGCATCGGGGTCGGTCTTGACCAGCAGCGCAAAGCAGCGGCCGTGGATGCCGTTCGAGATCCAGGTCTTGGTGCCGTTGATCAGGTACACATCGCCGCGGCGGCGGGCCACGGTTCGGATCGCCTGCAGATCGGTGCCGCAATCCGGTTCGGTCAGCGCCAGACCGCCGCGCAGCTCGCCGCTGGCGAAGCGCGGCAGATAGGCGCGCTTTTGCGCTTCGGTGCCAAAGCGCTGCACCGCCGCCGCCATGATCAGATGCGAGTTGAAGATACCGGTGAGCGACATCCACACCCGCGAGATACGCTCGACGATGCGGGCGTAGACGGCGGTCGACAATCCGAGGCCGCCGTAGGCGGCGTCGATCGTCGCCCCGAACAGGCCGAGTTCCTGCATGCGCGCGACGATGTCCGCGGGATAGGTGTCCTGGTGCTCGAGCTCGTGTGCGTAGGGCTTCACGTCGCGCTCGAGGAAGCGGTCGATGCTCGCAAGCATCGCTGCCTCGGCCTCGGCATCGCGCAACGCAAGCGGCTCGGTCGGGCCCATCGCGCTTTGCCTTCACCCGCCAAGCGCGTCGGCAACACCCAGCGCGTCGGGCTGCTCCTCGAGCGAGAGCAAGAGCGCGGCGATCCGGCGCGCCCGTTCCCGCGCGATGACCCGCGCCGCATTGGCCTCGAACTTCGCGATGATGGCCGCCTCGCTCAGTGGCCGTTCGCCATTGCCACGGTTGATCGCCTCGCGGTGGCGGACGGTGCGGCCGTTGTGCGTCGTTACCACCAGCTCTCCGCTGTAGTGGCGCGGGAAGATCGCGGCCGGGTCGATTTCGTAGGCAACCCGATCGGCAAGCGCGAGAATTTCCGGATCCTTGAGCACCTCGGGCTCAAGCTCGGCGAGCGTGAAACGACCGCGCCGCAAGGCCGCCGCCACGGCAAAGGGGATCGAGAACTGCGCATCGTAGCTGTTCGCCGGGCGGCGCTTGTTGGCGACCGGCTCGCACACCGTTTTGACCACCTCTGCCGGGATCAGCGCGCGCACGCGCTCGATTTCGGCGACGTTGAGCCCCTGCTCGCGGACCAGCGCCAGCGCCGCGTCCGTGCAGGCATGCACAAAGTGGCAGGCGGGATAGGGTTTGACGGCGACCTGGAGCATTTCCCAGACCTCCCCGAGCCCGGCAGTGGCGAGCGCGAGGTCCTCGGGATCGAAGTGCGCCTGCAGATGGCTGGCATAGAGGCCAAAGCGTCCCTCGTAGGCGCGCCGGGCGCCGACAAAGCCCTGCTGCGCCAGGGCGGCCGCCGTGATCCCCGCGTTGGCCGCCCACCCCGGGTGGAAGCGCTTGTTCCAGGCGCCGTCCTCGAGAAACTCGAGGCTGCCGGACCCGGCCGACAAGGTCAGACCCTGAGCCATGACCAGCTGCGCTTCGCCAAGCCCCATCAGCCGCCCGGCCGCGAGGGCGCAGGCGAATGCCCCGATCAGGCCCGTCGGATGGAAGCCAACCTGATGGAACGCACCCTTGGCGACGGCTCCGAGCCGTGCGGCGACTTCGACCCCGAGCACGTAGGCGGTGAGCATCTGGCGCCCGCTCGCGCGGCGGCGAGCGGCGATGGCGAGCACGGTCGGCAGCACGCTGCTGGTCGCATGGATCACGCCGCCGCTGTGGGTGTCGTCGAAGTCGAGGCCGTGAATCAGGATGCCGTTAATCAGCGCGGCGTCGCGCGGCGGCAAGCGTGCCGGCATGCCGATCACGGCGCCTTCCCCCGCGCCGGCGAGCCCGGCAATTGCCGTCAGCGCGCGGTGCGCGAAGTCGTAGCCCGTCGCGGCAAGCGCGATGCCGACCGCATCGAGAATGCAGTGCTTGGCGTGCGCCAGGACGGCGGCAGGAATGCTCTCGGCCGAGAGCGCACCGGCAAAGCGCGCGAGCTCCTCGGCGATCAACGGGCGTGCGCCGATGTCGGCCGCGGTGCCATTGCGGGCGGTCACCTGCTCCTGCATGCGTCGCTCCCTGGGCTCGATATTTGTCCGGACAAGCTTGCGTCCCCAACTGGGTGCGTGTCAATGCCGCGCGCTGCGGTCGCGTTGCGGGCGCAGGGCGATGGCGTAGCTGAACCGGT
>JBPYEF010000088.1:0-10198 GCA_051985875.1 Hyphomicrobiaceae bacterium | reverse complement strand
CAGGCGAACTTCGGCGTTCCCATGTCGACGGTGATGCGATCGATCCCCTCGACGCTGACATCGCGCACGCCCGCTTTGGTATCGAAAGCGAATGCTTGGCGGCCGGTCTGCTGCGCCGCCAAGAAGCCGACGCAGCGCATACCGTTGCCGCACGCCTCCACCTCGGAGCCGTCACGATTGTATATACGCACATAAGCCTCGCATCCGGGCGTGTGCGGGGCAAGCAGCACCATCAGCTGATCGAAGGCGGACTGCTGTTGCGCGGCAATCGCGCGGGCCTGCGCCGGGCCGAGCACACGCGAGCCTCCGCGCAGGTCGACGACGACAATTTCATTGCCGAGGCCGTGCATCTTGTGGAAGGCAATCGCGTCCGCCATGTCCCCTTATATGGGCGCGCGCGGTGCAACACAATCGCGAGGCCGCAGCCCCCGAGACTGGAGGGCACTGGCCTGCCGCGCCGGCGCTCGCCGGCCTCGGGGGCTCAGTGCCCGGGCCCGCCCATGGGCGGCAGCTTGCCGCTATCCTGGGGTGCGTCCTCGCGTGGCCCGCTCGCCTGTACGCGCTCGTCGGGCGTGAGCACGCAGTCGTGGTTCTTGTCGAGCAGAATGAAGGCGGGATTGGGCTTGTCGACCATCTCGCTGAGGGTGATGCGACCATCGCCGTTGGTGTCGAAGTAATTGAAGCCCGCGGTCTCGAACAAGCGGTCACGCCGGCTGAGCTTTGCGTACTCCTCGCGCGTCAGCGTGCCATCGTGATCGGCATCGGCCTCGCGAAACAGGCTGGTCACATATTGCTTCCATTCCTCGCAGGTGACGTTGCCGTCCTTGTTGAGGTCCCAGGTGACGGCGGCGATGACGAACTCCCGATCGACCAGACTGGCCTGATCCAGCGGCGAACCCTTGCCCGTGCTGCAGCCGCTCTGCAGCGGCACGAGCAGCGTCAGCAGCAGGGGAAGCGCGTTGGCAACGCGCCGCGCCCCCAAACCCCGCCCCAACGATGCACACCAACCGGCCCTGAGACCCACGGCTCCCCCCGCCATCCCCAAAACCGCTCCCGTCCCCCGCGACCATACTGTAGGGCAATTCCGGCAGCGGAGCGGCATTGCCCGCTGCGCTGTCCACGGGAATGGCAACCCCGGGCGCGGCGATATTGACTTTTCGCATGCTCTCAAACATTTTTCGCCCGGATCGGGTCCCGACGGGACGCCGCTCAGCCGATCGTGGCCCGAACCGGTCACTGCCGGGTTTATCCTTCGATTGCGCGTCCGCCAGCGCGTTGCGCCCGCGGGCGCAATTGGCGCTGATGCATACCGGTCGACCGCCGGTCGAGGGCCATTCGCGCGCCGATCGAGCGCCGGGCATGGGGGCCTGACGCGCAGGACCACCCCGGGGAGGAACGACCCGGAACGTGCGGCCCACGTCGCGGACCCGAGCCGCGAACGCCAGGGATAAGCGAACGCGGGGGCGAAGGAACGCGATGTTTGAAAGTCTGTCCGACCGCCTGTCCGGCATCCTCGACAAACTGACGCGGCGTGGGTCGCTGACCGACAGCGACGTTGCCGAGGCGATGCGTGAAGTGCGTCGCGCCCTGCTCGAGGCCGACGTCGCTCTCGAGGTCGTGCGCACGTTCACCGAGAAAGTGCGCGCGAAGGCCATCGGCCACGAGGTCGTCAAATCGGTGACGCCGGGGCAGATGGTCGTCAAGATCGTGCACGATGAGCTCGTCGCCATGCTGGGTGCGAGCGCCGAGCCGATCGACCTTGCCGCTCAACCCCCGGTCGCCATCCTTATCGTCGGCCTGCAGGGTTCGGGCAAGACCACGACGTGCGCCAAGATCGGCTATCGCCTCACCAACCTCGACAAGAAGAAGGTGCTGATGGCCTCGCTCGATACGCGGCGACCGGCGGCCCAGGAGCAGCTCAAGGTGCTCGGCGAGCAGACCAAGGTCGATACGCTCCCGATCGTGGCGGGGCAGAGCCCGCAGCAGATCACGCGCCGCGCCTTGGACGCGGCAGCCCTTGCGGGCTACGACGTGGTGCTGCTCGACACGGCGGGGCGCACGCACATCGATGAGGATCTGATGCGCGAAGCGCGCGAGGTGCGCGATGTGGCGCGGCCGCACGAGACGCTGCTCGTCGCCGACAGCCTTACCGGCCAGGATGCCGTAAAGCTCGCCAAGAGCTTCCAGGAAGGCGTGGGCATCACCGGCATCGTCCTGACGCGCGTCGACGGCGATGGGCGCGGCGGCGCCGCCTTGTCCATGCGGGCCGTGACACAGCAGCCGATCAAGCTATTGGGTACCGGTGAAAAATGGGATGCGCTGGAAGAATTCCACCCCGAGCGCATCGCCGGGCGCATCCTCGGCATGGGCGACGTCGTCAGCCTGGTCGAGAAGGCGGCGCAGAGCATCGATGCCGAGAAGGCGCAGGCGATCGCCGAGAAGCTGCGCAAGGGCGCCTTTGACCTCGAGGACCTCGGCAACCAGCTGAAGCAGATGGAGCGGCTGGGAGGCATGTCGAGCATGCTCGGCCTGCTGCCAGGCATCGGCAAGGTCAAGAAGCAACTCGAGGCGGCCGACATCGACGACCGCATCATCAAGCGCCAGCGCGCGATCATCCTGTCGATGACCCCGAAGGAGCGCCGTCAGCCAAAAATCCTCGACGGCAAGCGCAAGCGACGCATCGCGGCAGGGTCGGGTACCAAGGTGGAAGAGATCAACCGACTGCTGAAGATGCACCGGCAAATGGCCGACATGATGAAGGCGATGGGCAAGCAGCGCGGCGGCCTGATGCAGCGCATGCTCGGGCTCGGCGGTGGCGGCCCTAGCCCGGCCGAACGCGATCGGCTGCAGGCCGATCTCGCGCAGCTCGATCCCAAGGCGCTCGAGCGCCTGCCGAAGCACCTGCGCCAGCAGTTGCCAAAGGGGCTTGCGGGACTTCCCGGATTGCCCAATGTGCCGGGCCTACCCGGGCTCGGCACGCCGGGATTGCCGGGCTTGCCCGGGCTGCCGCGAAAGAAGAAGTAGGCGAATGACCGGCGCCCGGGCCAAAGCAATGCGTTCGTCCCAGCATGCTTGTCGCCGGCAATGCAGAAAAACCGGCGCGCGAGCCCTGCCGTCAGCTGACCACAGACCCTAACCAACCTACCGAGGAGCAACCAGTCGAATGGCCGTCAAGATCCGCCTCTCACGCGGGGGCAGCAAGCAGCGCCCCTACTACTATATCGTCGTCGCCGACGCCGCCTCACCCCGCGACGGGCGTTACATCGAGCAGATCGGCACGCACAATCCCTTGCTCGCCAAGGATAATGCCAACCGGGTGAAGCTCGACCTCGAGCGCGCCAAGCATTGGTTGAGCGTGGGAGCGCAGCCAACCGACCGCGTGCTGCGCTTTCTCGATGCCGCCGGCCTGTTAAAACGTGAGGCGCGCAGCAACCCGATCAAGGCGAAACCCGGCAAGAAGCGCACCGAACGCGAGGCGGCCCGCGCCGCGGCCGGCGAGACGAAGCCCACCGGCTAGCGGCGATGGCGCCGGCGCAGCGCGTTCTTGTCGGCCGCATTGCGCGCGCCCACGGCAACCGCGGCGAAGTGGCGATTGTCGCCTACACCGCCCGGCCGCAGGACATTGCCGCCTATGGGCCGCTGTCGGCAGACGACGGCGCGCGCTTCACCATCACCCACACCCGTACCACGGGCCGCGGCGTGCTCGCGCGCCTCGCGGGCGTCGATGACCGCACGGCCGCGGAGGCCCTGCGGGGCGTTGAGCTCTACGTCGATCGCGATCGGCTGCCGGTCGCCGCCGAGGGCGAATTCTATCACGCCGACCTCATTGGCCTGGCGGTGGTCGACACGCTCGGCCAGTGCCACGGCGAGGTCCTCGCGGTATGCAACTTCGGCGCCGGCGACCTGCTGGAGATCGGGCTGCCTGGGTCGGGCGACAGCGCGTTCGTGCCTTTCACCGAGGGCTACGTGCCGGAGGTCGATCTCGCCCGCGGTCGCGTGATCGTCGCACTGCCGTCGGCGGAGGACGAGCACAGCTAGCCGCCCGCGCTCTCTCAGGGCCGCTCGCCGCGCAGCATGCGCGGCACACTGCCGCTGAGCCCTGCCGCCTCGGCAACAAAGAACTGTTTCAACAGGGGCAGGCGCTCGACGAGCCCAAGGCCCACCCCACGCGCGGTGCGCAGCAGCGTCGAATCGTTGGAAAATAGCCCATTCAACGCGTCGAAGGTCGCCGCCGAGAGCGCCGAATCGAGCCGTCGCCAGCGTTCATAACGCGCGAGTACCGTGTGCATACCGATATCGAGGCCAAGGCGCGCCGCATCGGTGAGGACTTCGGCCAGCGCCGCGACGTCGCGAAGCCCGAGGTTGAGGCCCTGCCCGGCAATCGGGTGCACGCCGTGCGCGGCGTCGCCGATCAGCGCCAGCCGCGGCCCGATCAGGGCGCGCGCCAGATGCATCTCGAGCGGCCATGCGCCGCGCGCGCCGATGTGCGTCACGTCGCCCAAGCGATAGTCGAAGCGCCGCATCACCTCGTCGCGAAATCCCTCGTCGCCGAGCGCCAGGATAACCCGCGCGTTGTCTTCCGCCTCGGTCCACGTAATGCACGATCTCTGCTCGGTCAGCGGCAGGATGGCAAACGGACCCGCGGGCAGGAAGTGCTGCACGGCACGGCCCTCATGCGGCCGCGTGTGATGCACGACGGCAACGATGCCAAGCTGCGGATAACGCCAGCGAACCGTAGTGATTCCCGCCGCCTCGCGCACCGGCGAATCCCGCCCGTCGGCCGCGACCAGCAGTTTGGCGCGCACCCCTGTCCCTGCTGCAGGTGCAAGTGCAATGGCGTGCGGGCCCGGAAACAGGCCCGCGACGCCGTGGGCGCCCAACAGGCGGATCTGCGGCCGCCGGCGCACGCCCGCGCGCAGGGTGTTGAGGAGGCTCTCCTGGGCGACCACGTAGGTTGCCGCTTCTCCGCCGGAGATGGCGTTGTCGTAGGAAACGAGCACGGGGCGGAAACTGTCCTCAAGCCGGGAGTCGGTGACCTCGACGCGGGTGACCGGTTGCGCCTCGCCGGCGATCGGCGACCACACCCCAAGTACGTCGAGCAGATGTACCGAAGCGGCCGACACCGCGAAGGCGCGGTTGTCGCCCACAGCCGGCGGATGACTGCGCTCGAGGATCGCGACGCTCGCGTCGGATCCGAGCGCGTCGGCGAGGGCGCAGGCGAGCGCCAGACCGGCGATGCCCCCGCCCACGATCGCCACATCTGTCACCAGCTCTGCCACAACGTGCTCCGAAACAGCTGCGAGCGGCGGACGCCATCAAGCCGCACGCACCCCAGCCCACGCCGGCAACACCGGGTCCGGCTTGACACGCCGCGGGGTTGCGCCTTCCTTGGGCGGTCCTCGCGCTACCCAATCGGCGCGTGCCGCGCCGTGCAAGTCTGAGTCCCGAACCCGACCCGAGCAACGACTGCATGCCCGATGCGACCGACCGTGACAGCAGCGCCCTGGCGGCGCTGTTGCGCATCCTCGATCTCGAGCCGCTCGAAGATAACCTGTTTCGCGGCCGCAGCCCGCAACAGGCTTGGCAGCGCGTGTACGGAGGCCAGATCCTCGGGCAGGCGCTGATGGCCGCGGTACGCACGGTGCCGCCGGAACGCTTCGTACACTCGCTGCACGCCTATTTCCTGCAGCCGGGAGATCTTACCCGCCCCATCATCTACGGCGTCGAGCGCCTGCGCAACGGCGGCAGCTTCACGACGCGGCGGGTGACCGCAACCCAGCACGGTCGCGCCATGTTCGTGATGAGCGTGTCCTTCCACAAGCGCGAGGCAGGGCTCGACCACCAGACGGCAATGCCGCCAACGCCGATGCCCGAAGCCCTGGCGAGCGAGCACGACCTGACCGCGAGAATGCTGGCCGAGCTGCCCGAGAGCATGCGCAAATACTGGGAGAGCGAGCGGCCGATCGAGCTCAGACCGGTCGACCTATCGCGCTATTTCGCGCGCGAGAAGCGTCCACCCAAGCAGTCCGTGTGGCTGCGGGCAACGGGGCGGCTGCCGGACGATTTGGCCCTGCATCAGTGCGTGCTGGCCTACGCTTCAGACTTCTCGCTGCTCGACACGGCCCTGATCGCGCACGGCAAGCTGATGTTCGACAAGGATATGCAGCTGGCGAGCCTCGACCACGCCCTGTGGTTCCATCGCCCCTTTCGCGCCGACGAGTGGCTTTTGTACGTCCAGGTGAGCCCCTCGAGCCACGGCGCGCGCGGCTTTTGCCGGGGCGAGATCTTCACCCGCGAGGGCACACTCGTCGCCTCGGTGGCGCAGGAGGGATTGATGCGGGAGCGCACATCGGCCTACGTGCCTAGATAAGCGGCAAAAAAATGATTTTGCCCATTCTTTGCGCTGCCGCGGCCGCGGCCGACCCCCGCAAGGTGGATGATATCTTAAGCACAATCAGGTACTTACCGCGTTGGGCGGCAGCTGGCACGTGTCTTGACTCTTTCCGTCGGGGGACTGCTGCGCCCGCACCGGCGCAGCGGTGTCGCGAGGGTGGCAGCAAAGGGAACCAGCGATGAAGCTCGTGACCGCGATCATCAAGCCGTTCAAGCTCGAAGAGGTGCGCTCAGCGCTGACCGATCTCGGCTTACAGGGCATGACCGTTACCGAGGTCAAGGGTTATGGCCGCCAGAAGGGCCACACCGAAATCTACCGTGGCGCGGAGTACGCGGTGAGTTTCCTTCCGAAGATCAAGATCGAGGTCGTCGTCGCGGCGGCTACGGTCGAGAAGGCCGTGGAGGCAATCGTGCGCACGGCAAGAACGGGGCAGATCGGCGACGGCAAGATCTTCATTTCCCCAATCGAGCACGCCGTGCGCGTCCGCACGGGCGAGACCGACGACAGCGCGATCTGAGCGGCGCCCGTCGTCACGCCCTTCCTGCTCCCGGTTCCGATCAGTTGGAGAGACCCGCCATGAAGCTCCTCACCCAGCACCGCGTCGCTATGGCGGCCGCAGCAGTGTGTACCATCCTGCTCGCTTGCCCGGCGCTGGCCCAATCCCCGGCAGCGCCGCCCCTGCCGACGAAGGGCGATACCGCCTGGATGCTGACGGCATCCGCCCTCGTGCTGCTGATGACGGTGCCTGGGCTGGCGCTGTTCTACGGTGGCCTCGTGCGAACCAAGAACATGCTGTCAATGCTCATGCAGGTGTTCGCAACCGTCTGTATAGTGATCATCATCTGGGTACTCTACGGCTACAGTCTGGCGTTCTCCGAGGGCGGCTCGCTGAACGCCTTCGTCGGGGGATTCTCCAAGGCATTTCTGGCAGGGATGACGCCGCGGTCTACGGCCGAAACCTTCAGCGAGGGGGTAGTCATCCCCGAGTACGTCTACGTGTGCTTCCAGATGACCTTTGCCGCGATCACTCCGGCGCTGATCGTCGGGTCGATGGCCGAACGCATGAAGTTCTCGGCGATTGCCCTGTTCATGCCGCTGTGGGTCACCTTTGTGTATTTCCCGATCGCCCATATGGTCTGGTACTGGGCCGGCCCGAGCGCCACCGTGGCGGCGGCGAAGGCGCTGGCAAATGCTGCCCCCGATGCCAAAGCCGCCGCCCAGGCCGCCATGGATACGGTGTCGGCGAACGCCGGCCTCGCCGCACAGTGGGGCGCGCTGGACTTTGCCGGCGGCACCGTCGTGCACATCAATTCGGGAATTGCCGGACTGATGGGCGCATTGCTGGTCGGCAAGCGCGTCGGTTTCGGCAGGGAGGCGATGCCTCCCCATTCACTGACCCTGACCATGGTCGGCGCGGCGCTGCTGTGGGTAGGCTGGTTCGGCTTCAATGCCGGCTCGGCGCTGGAGGCCAACGGCACCGCGGCCCTGGCGATGATCAACACCTTCGTTGCCACCGCCGCTGCGGCGCTGTCGTGGATGCTTGCCGAGAGGATGAGCAAGGGCAAGCCGAGCCTGCTCGGGGGTGCTTCCGGCGCGGTCGCTGGCCTGGTGGCGGTGACGCCGGCTTCCGGCTTCGCCGGTCCCATGGGGGCAATCGTGCTCGGCTTCGCCGCCGGCATGGTCTGCATGTTCATGTGCTCGGCAATCAAGAACGCGATCGGCTACGACGATGCACTCGACGTGTTCGGCGTCCACTGCATCGGCGGCATCCTCGGCGCGCTGGGCACGGGCATTCTCGCAGCACCGCTGCTGGGAGGAACCGGCGTGTTCGACTACGCGGCGGGCAAGGTTGCGAACTACGACATGCTCGGCCAGGTCATCGTTCAGGCGAAGACCGTGTTGTTGACGCTCGCGTGGTCCGGCATCGGATCGTTGCTTCTGTTCGGCATCGTCAGGGCCCTGATCGGTCTGCGTCCGGGCACCGACCAGGAGCGCGAAGGCCTCGATCTCGTCGATCACGGCGAGCGAGCCTACAACTACTGAGTGGTCACCGGCCGTCGCGTCAGGTGCGTGCGCGCGCTTTGCGCTGTGTCGGTGGGCACACGTGCAAGCGCGCATGGCGCCGGATGGAGCGGAGCAGCCTGAGCAGATGCGCCGGCGCCAGGGCGATGCAGCCCTCCGTCGGGGTTAGGCCCGCACGCGCGACGTGCAGGAAGATGGCGCTGCCGCGATGCCGTACGCGCGGGCGCGCGTTGTAGTCGAGAACGACCAGCAGGTCATAGAGCCGATCGGCGCGCCACAGGTGTTCGGCGCGAACCGGATAGGGAAGGGTGACGGGGCGGTTGTAGTTGCGGTCATCCGGCGCGTCGCACCAGCCCGCGTCCTTGCGGAGCGGGGTCACCGGCAGCCGCGTATCAGGCCGGCGTAGGCGGTCGGCGCGATAGAACACCTCGCGCAGCTCCCAGCTCCCAACCGGCGTCGCGCCGTCGCCCTCGCGCTTGCGCACGCGGCAGCCGGCGCGCCCGAGTGCGCACGCAAAGCGCAGCGCCCCGAGCCGAAGTGTGCCAACGCGGGCAGCCAGGGAGCGCGCGCCGACAGCAATCCCGGGTCCGTGACGTTTTGACTTAACGTGGGTGGGTACCAGTCGGGACACCGGCTATTTCCCCTGCCGATCTGGTGCTAGACTGTGTGTTTCAGGCAACATCGATAAGAATCGGAGCCGAGCAGCATGAGCACCGCGCGCAAGCTTCTCATCGTCGACGACGACGAGGATCTTCGTGAATCCCTCAAGGACCAGCTGGCGCTGCACGATGAGTTCGACGTTGTCACCACGGGCACGGCGGCCAAGGGCGTCGACATCGTCAAGAACGACCACTTCGACCTCGTACTGCTGGATGTCGGCCTTCCCGACATGGACGGGCGTGAGGCGTGCAAGGTACTGCGCAAGAGCGGCTTCAAGAGCCCGATCGTCATGCTGACTGGCAATGCCTCGGATGCGGACATGATCCTCGGACTCGATTCGGGGGCCAACGACTACGTTACCAAGCCCTTCAAGTTCGCGGTACTTCTCGCACGCATCCGCGCGCAACTGCGCCAGCACGAGCAGAGCGAGGACGCCGTATTCGCCATCGGCCCCTACTCCTTCAAGCCGGCATCGAAAATGCTGCTCGACGAGAAGGGCGCGAAGATCCGCCTGACGGAGAAGGAGACGTCGATCCTCAAGTATCTCTACCGCGCTGGCGAAAAGGTGGTCACGCGCGACGTGCTGCTGCAGGAGGTGTGGGGGTACAATTCGGGAGTGACCACGCACACGCTCGAAACGCACATCTACCGGCTCCGCCAGAAGATCGAGAAGGACCCCTCGCACGCCGAGCTGCTGGTCACTGAGACCGGCGGATACAAGCTCGTTCCCTGAGCCGCCGGCGGCCCTCGCATAGAGTGCAAAATTCCCCGGGCGCGCTGGACGCTGTCAGCGAATCGGCCGAGCCTTCGTCGCGGATTTGCTCGGTAGACGGTGGGTCGCGCTCATGGACAAGGTCACTGCGCCGCTGATGCGGGTTGCTGCGTTTCAGGGGCTGACGCGGCAGCAATTCCAGGGCATCGCGCGGCATGCGCAAAAGCTCAAATTCTTGCGCGGGAATGTCATCACCAAGGCGGGTTCGCCAGGCGACGGGGCATTCGTGATCGCCTCGGGTCCCGCCGAGTGCGTGGCGACGTCGGCGGATGGCAGCAACGAGACGGTCGTGCCGGGCACGCTGATCGGTGAGATGGCCATGCTGATCGAGCACGACTATCAGGCGACGG
>JBPYEF010000087.1:0-2991 GCA_051985875.1 Hyphomicrobiaceae bacterium | reverse complement strand
GCTGGACTGGCGCGGCCATCCCCGAGGAATACGGCGGTGCAGGGCTCGGTCATCTCGGCCTGTGCGTGTTGGCGGAGGAACTGGGATCGGCCCTGGCGCCGGTGCCGTTCTCATCCTCGATCTATCTTGCCGCGGAAGCCATCATGGTCGGCGGCAGCGATGCGCAAAAGCGCGCCTGGCTGCCGAAGCTGGCAAGCGGCGAGACAGTCGGAACGCTCGCCCTGGCGGAAGGACCCGGCAGGGCCGATCCCCGCAGGCTGCGCACCGCCTTCCGCAACGGCACGCTTGCCGGCGAGAAGCTCCCAGTTCCCGACGGCGATGTGGCCGACATTGCGGTCGTTGCCGCCCAGGGTGAGCGCGGCCTTGTGCTCGCGCTCGTCGACCTCAAGAGTGCCGCCGTTACCCGCTCGGCGGTGGAGACGATCGATCCGAGCCGCTCGCACGCACGGATCGTTTTCGACAATGCGCCGGCGGAAATGCTTGGGAGCCCGGGCGAAGGCGAGGCGCTCCTGCGGCGTGTCGAGGATCGCGCCGCCGTGCTCTTTGCATTCGAGCAAGTGGGCGGGGCGCAGCGGTCCCTGGAGATGGCGCGCGACTATGCCCTGGCGCGCTACGCCTTCGGCCGCCCGATCGGGTCGTTCCAGGCCATCAAGCACAAGCTGGCCGACGTCTACGTGGCGACCGAGCTCGCCCGCTCCAACGCCTACTACGGGGCGTGGGCCCTTGCCAGCGATGCCGTCGAGCTGCCGCTCGCCGCCGCCAGCGCCCGCATCTCGGCCAGCGAAGCCTACTTCCTGGCTGCGAAGGAGAACATCCAGGTGCACGGCGGTATGGGCTACACATGGGAGTTCGACTGCCACCTCTACTATCGCCGAGCCAAGCTGCTCTCCCTAGCGCTCGGCAGCAGCAGATTGTGGAAGGACCGGCTCATCACCCAGCTCGAGTCGGCCAACGCCCCGTTGTGAGCGGAGGAAAAACATGGACTTCGAGGACACCCCCGAGGAGGCCGAGTTCCGGGCCGGAGTGCGCGCTTTCCTCGACGGAAACGCCAGCCGCGGCGCAGCCGGCATTGGTATGGTCTACCGCGCCGGCAACGAGGATCCGGCGTTCCGCAACCGGGCAAAGGCCTGGCAGGCGAAGAAGGCGGACGCCGGCTACGCGGGCATCACCTGGCCGAAGGAGTGGGGCGGACAGGGCGGAACCGCCATCCAGCAGGTGATCTTCGATCAGGAGGAGGCGAAGTACGACGTGCCGCGTGGCCTGTTCGACATCGGCCTCGGCATGTGCATCCCCACTATTTGCACATGGGGCACGCAGGAGCACCGCGATCGCTTCGCCAGGCCCGCCCTGCGCGGCGAGGAGGTCTGGTGCCAGCTCTTTTCCGAGCCTGCTGCCGGCTCAGATCTCGCAGGACTGCGCACGCGTGCGGAGCAGGATGGGGATCACTGGGTCGTCAACGGCCAGAAGATCTGGACCTCGGGCGCGCACTACTGCGACTGGGGCGTGCTGGTGACCCGCAGCGATTTCTTCGCCCCCAAGCACAAAGGTCTCACCTACTTCTTCCTCGACATGAAGTCGCCGGGAATTGAGATCCGGCCGATCAAGCAGATCTCGGGGGCCTCCCACTTCAACGAGGTGTTCTTCACTGACGTACGCATCTCCGACAGCCAGCGCTTGGGAGCCCCCGGGGAAGGCTGGAAGGTCTCGCTCACAACCCTCATGAACGAGCGCTACATGATCGGCGGCCGCGTGGTTGTGGGCGTCGACGGTATCTTCGATCTGGCCCGTAAGATCGAGCTCGACGACGGGCCGGCGCTCAAGAACGAGGCCGTGCGCGAAAAGCTCGCCGACTGGTACGTGTCGACGCAGGGACTCAAATATTCGCATTTCCGCACCATGACGGCGCTGTCGCGCGGCGAGACGCCGGGACCGGAATCGTCGATCGGCAAACTCGTCAACGGTTCGAAGTTGCAGAGCATCGCCGCCTTTGCCATGGACCTCATGGAGCAGGGCGGCGTCCTCACCGACCCCGAGCTGGCGCCGCTGGCAGCAGTGTTCCAGCAGACCTTGATGACATCGCCGGCCTCGCGCATTGCCGGTGGATCGGATGAGATCATGCGCAACATCATTGCCGAGCGCGTGCTCGGCCTGCCACCCGACGTGCGCGTCGACAAGGATCTGCCATTCAATCGGCTGCCGACCGGAAAGAGGTGAAATCGGGGGTAGTGCGGGGATCATCGTGCCGGCGCATGCGAGCCCAAGGCGACACGATCGCGGTGAGACCAAGCGGAAGACCGCACCGCGGTCGAGGGACCAGGACTACGTAGGCTGTAGCGGGCCCCCGCAACCACCGATAAAGTCACGTTTGTTTCCTCCTTGTTCCTCCTCTATCAACGCCGCCAAGTCACCCACAACCTCCAAATCCATGCGGTCCGGCCGAGGGGTGACCCGGATTTCGTGCACCAGGCCGCGCACCAGCGCCACTGCCTCAAGTGGCAAAGAAGGAGCCATGCGAGACACCCCGCCGACTACTTGACGATGGCAGCATAGATCATATCCCGGAGCAGCGGCCGGTAGTGCACGCGCTGCTTCGGCGATTGCATCATGAAGACGACGAACATCTGCTCCTTGGGGTCGACCCAGAACGCCGTGCCGCCAGCGCCGCCCCAATTGTACTCGCCGGACGAGCCGTTGGTGGTGGCGACGCCGGCATCGCGCCGGACGGCGAAGCCGAGGCCGAAGCCGTAGCCGGGGCCGGGCAAGTAATAAGGTCCCGGCACCGTGCCTCCCAAATGATCGGCGGTCATGTAGGCGATGGTCTTCGGCCCTAAAATGCGCTTACCGTCGAGCGCACCGCCATCGAGGAGCATCTGCAGGAAGCGCGCGTAGTCGATCGCGGTCGAAACCATGCCGCCGCCGCCCGATTCCCATTTGCGCACGACCCGCGGGTCGTTGAAGTTGGCGTCGACGCCGAAGTTCCGGTCCTCGCTG
>JBPYEF010000086.1:0-14980 GCA_051985875.1 Hyphomicrobiaceae bacterium | reverse complement strand
ACCAGTGGCGGGTCGAGCGACACTGCGGAAAACGAGTTGGCGGTCAGGCCGGCGAGCGCGCCGTCGGGGGTTCGGGTGGTGATTATGGTGACGCCGGTGACGAACCGGCCGAGCGCGGTGCGCAGGTGGCGCTCATCGAGGGCGCTGCCGACGACCGGTGCCGAGACGGGTTTTGTGAACTGATGCTTGAGCATTTGCTTTAGCCGTAGCAGCACTCACTCCTCACCATAGGCCGTTTCTCTCAGTAGCAATTATTATATGTCCTGCTACACTGAATTAGAATATCTGATGGTCGTCCCATGCAGAGTGGCAGCTTCCGCGACATCCGCCTGTTCGTGGCGGCATACGAGGAACGCTCGTTCACGGCGGCCGCCCGGCGCGAGAACGCAACGCAGTCTGGCGTTTCTCAGCACATACGCAAGCTGGAAGATGCCCTGCGCGTCAAGCTTTTCGTGCGCGAGAAGGGCCGGGTTGAGCCCACGCCCGCCGGCGACAGTTACTACCGCCATTGCATCGACCTCCTCAACGCCCACGCCCACGCGGTGGCTGCCGTGCGCGGCCACCGCGCGGGATTGCAGGGCAACATCGTCGTCGGTTTGATGCCGACCATGACGCGCTGCGCTCTTGCCCCGGTTCTGGCGCGCTTCATCGACAGCCACCCCAACGCGGTGGTGCGGGTGGTGGAAGGCTACAGTGCCGTTTTGACCGAGCAGGTGCTTGCCGGCCAGCTCGACTTTGCCGTGGTACCGGCCTTTTCTGGCGCCCCCGGGCTGAAGAGCCGCCTGTTCCTGCGCACGCCGGAGCTGCTGATCTCGAGCCGCCGTTCCGGGCTTGCGCATCTTGCCCCGGTGCGCCTTGCCAAGCTCGGACCGCTGAAGCTGGTGGTGCCGAGCGAGGCCAATACGCGACGCCGACTGATCGAGACATATCTGGCCTCCAACGGCGTGGCGATTGCGCGCCTGCTCGAGCTCGATGCCATGCTTGGTACGCTCGATTTTGTGGCGCGCACCGAGTGGGTGGCAATCCTGCCGGCACTGATCGTGGCGACCGAGACGCGTCAGCGCCAGTTCACGCTCAATCCCGTCGCCGAGCCGACCTTCACCCTCGATCTCGTGCTGATCGAACCGGCCCGCCGGCCGATGACGCCGATTGCCCACGCCTTCCTCGAGATGCTCGAGGAGGAGAGCCGAAGCCTGAACCGGGCCTGGGATGTGTGATGCATCCCGCAGGGGACGCCGGTCGCAGACGCTGCTCGGCCGATGCGGCGCAAGCCCCAAGGGCCCGACACTTCCACAGGTCGAGCGAGTACCCGGCGATCAGCGCACCCTTGCCGGCGATGCGCCAGGGCGCCCCCATCACACCGCCCCCAGCGCCGGTTGCACGGGCGCATCCGCCGTTCTTCCGCCGTTCCCGTCGCCTTCTGCAGGGCCACAATGCGCCACCAATAGCGCGCACGATCGCGCGCTGGCGCTTTCAGGGGGAAGGTTTTCACGGATTTCAGATAAGTTTGATCGTCGCTGTTGGTTTGTCTGAGCAAGGGTAATTGCAAAAGGCGGAACCGGCGGCAACGATGAGCCGTGGAACCCTGAACATCGGCCAAAATTCATTTGCCATTGAGCGCGCAATGGCGAGCGCACTAAGGTCTATTGCGAGTGCGGAAGCAAACATGGCGTATTGCGACGTTCTCTTCGACCGAGCAAATCGGATACGCCTTCAGCGCTACCCCCCGGGTGGTGCCCGGCCAACCGCAAAACCGCCGAAGCCACACTATTTTGGGCATTGCCGGCGCAAGCTCAGGCGTTCATGACCGCCGCGACAATGGCACCGATGGCGGCGCTACCCGCGATGATCAGCAGCATCTCAATAAACATGTGCCTGAACCTCCGATCCCCCTGAAGGCGCGATTACATGCACATAAGACAATTTACCTCCTATACCGAACGAAACGCTGATTCATAAATATGAGTATAACACAAATACTTCCGCACTCATCTTGAAAAATTTTGCCCCCTGGAGCGATTATTAGAGGCGAGTTTCAGCGCGTGCGAAGAAATCCGCGTGCGGCGCTTCCCCGAGCTCGCTGCCGACGGCGCCGGCGGCGTTGCCGCTTAGGCGCCGTTGGCGCGAAGGTACGCGCAAGGCCCGTGAAACCACGATTCCTGCAGTGGCGAAGCGGCTGGAGTCGGGCGCGAAAGGAAGGGCGTGCTGCGCAAGGGCCGGGGGCGCGGTGGTCCAAGCGCACGTCGGGGGAAAGGTGCGGGCGGGCGCGGGTCGAAGGCGCGTGCGCCTGTCCTCGGCGTCGTGCAAAAGCTCGCATGCCCCGTGTCCTGCAAAGCATGCATGCGCGTTGACGGCGATGCACGCCGATCAGAAAGCGCGGCGATCGGCGGCTGGCAAACCTCTGCCTGCCCTGCCGCCCGCCCCTCAGCCGCGTTCGCGCGCCGTGCCGGGGTATCCGAGCGTCGGAGGGAACCGCCAGAGGGAACATTGCCCACGGCGATTGCCCAAGAGATGGTCCGTGGGGGCCACTGACGATTGCCAGATCGGCAAGGCGCAATGCATCAACAGCGCCCGAGCTCAACGGGCAGGATCGCAACCGCGGCACATTGCTCAAAAAAGCGGCACTCTCTGCCCAACACAGCGTCGCCGAGCGGCGCATCGCCCAGAAAATCTCCAACAGTTGCAAGGTTTTTGATCCGTGCATTCGGCTGGCACGGCGGTTGCTGGTAGCCGGCGGGGGCTCTGCCTCCGCTCAAACAATCAGAGGTGGTGTTCAACTCATGTCACGTTTTCTCCTTCGCGCTGTCGCCGCGGCCTCGCTCGCGGCGCTCGCGCCCCTGACGCTCGCCGACAGGGCAGCGGCCCAGGACACGATCAAGGTCGGCATCCTGCACTCGCTTTCGGGCACCATGGCCATCAGCGAAACGACGCTTAAGGACGTCATGCTGATGCTGATCGATGAGCAAAACAAGAAGGGCGGGCTGCTCGGCAAGAAGATCGAGGCCGTCGTGGTCGACCCGGCTTCCAACTGGCCGCTGTTTGCCGAAAAGGCGCGCGAGCTGATCACCAAGGAAAAGGTTGTGGCCGTATTCGGCTGCTGGACTTCGGTGTCGCGCAAGTCCGTGCTGCCGGTCTTCAAGGAGTTGAACAACATCCTCTTCTACCCCGTGCAGTACGAGGGCGAAGAGAGCGAGCGCAACGTGTTCTATACGGGTGCGGCGCCGAATCAGCAGGCGATCCCGGCCGTCGACTACTTGGCAAAAGAGGAAAAGGTGCAGCGCTGGGTGCTGGCCGGCACGGACTACGTCTATCCGCGCACGACCAACAAGATTCTCGAGGCTTACCTCAAGTCCAAGGGGGTCAAGCCCGAAGACATCATGATCAACTACACGCCATTTGGGCATTCCGACTGGCAGACGATCGTCGCCGACATCAAGAAGTTCGGGTCGGCGGGTAAGAAGACCGCGGTCGTCTCCACCATTAACGGCGATGCCAACGTGCCCTTCTATAAGGAGCTCGGCAACCAGGGCATCGCCGCCAAGGATATCCCGGTGGTCGCCTTCTCGGTTGGCGAGGAGGAGCTTGCCGGCATCGACACCAAGCCGCTGGTCGGCCACCTGGCAGCGTGGAACTACTTTGAGTCGATCAAGACCCCCGCCAACGAGGAATTCATCGCCAAGTGGAAGGCCTTCACCAAGAATCCCAAGCGCGTCACCAACGACCCGATGGAAGCGCACTACATCGGCTTCAATATGTGGGTGAAGGCGGTGCAGAAGGTCGGCTCCACCGACCCCGACAAGGTGATCGATGCGCTGCCAGGGACGGAAGCGCCGAACCTGACCGGCGGGATCTCCAAGTTGCTGCCGAACCACCACATCACCAAGCCGGTGTTCATCGGCGAGATCCGAGGGGACGGGCAGTTCGACGTCGTCTGGAAGACCGATGGCCTGGTTCCCGGCGACGCCTGGTCGAAGCAGCTCGAGGGCTCCAAGGACCTCGTCGGCGACTGGGTAACGCTGAAGTGTGGTAACTACAACACCGTGACCAAAAAGTGCGGCGGCTGACGGGCCGCGCGCACGTCGCACGGAGGCGGTACGCCGCCTCCGTGCGGGGATAGGGGAACGTGATGCGAATGGCCGGCTGCCGCCAATGCTGCGTCGCACTGTTGCTGGCGGTCGGCGTGCTGCTCGTCGGCACCCTCGCCGCGATAGCCGACAGCTACGAAGAGGCGCTGGCCAAGTTCGCGGCCGATACTTTTGACGACACCGATGCGGCGATTGCCGGGGTAGCCGCCAGCGGCAATCCGCTTGCGGTAAAGGTTATCGAGGCGCTGCAGGACGGACGGCTGCTGTTCGGCGCCGACAAGAAGATCTATCTGCGCGATGCCGACGGGGTGATGCGCGACGCAGCGAGCGGGATGGTGCTGGCGGGCGCCGCGCCCGAAGATCTCAACCCCGTGCGCGTCAACAACCGCCTGCGCCGCTCGATCGAGGCCGCCCTCGGCGGCCTGCTGCTGCTTTCCTCCGACCCGGAGAAGCGGTTTGAGGCCGCCAAGGCGGTGTTCAAGTCGAAAGAAGCGAGCGCGCTTAAGGCTCTCGAAGTCGCCATTGCTCGCGAGGGGGATGCGCGCATCAAACACGCCTTGCGCGAGGCGCGCGCGGCGGTCATCGTCGCCAACAGCGATGCGAGCGAGCAACAGCGCTTACAGGCAATCGCCATCATCCGCGACCGCGGCGACCAGGAGGCGCGCGGGCTGCTCGCGGGATTGCCGCCCGATCAACCCGCCAACATCCAGCGCGCCCTCGCCGATGCCATCACCGCAATCGACAACCGCCTCGCCCTGTGGGATGTGGCGCAAAATCTGTGGTATGGCATCTCGCTCGGTTCCGTGCTGCTCCTCGCCGCTATCGGCCTTGCGATAACCTTCGGCGTGATGGGCGTGATCAACATGGCGCACGGCGAGATGGTCATGCTCGGCGCATACACCACGTTCGTCGTCCAGGACCTGATTCGCGGGTCGGCGCCCTGGCTGTTCGACGATTCGCTTGCCATCGCCATCCCCCTGGCGTTCCTGGTCTCCGGGGCCGTCGGCATCGCCATCGAGCGCGGCGTCATCCGCTTTCTCTATGGCCGCCCGCTCGAGACGCTGCTCGCCACCTGGGGTATTAGCCTAATCCTGCAGCAGGCGGTGCGCACGACCTTCGGACCGACCAACCGCGAGGTCGGCGCCCCGAGCTTCATGTCGGGTGCCTTCGAGCTCGGCGGCCTGACCATCACCTGGAACCGGCTGTGGATTATCTGCTTCGCCGCGATGATCTTCGTCGGCCTGCTGGTCGTGCTGCGTTTCACCACGCTCGGGCTGCAGATGCGCGCGGTGACCCAGAACCGCCGCATGGCCGCGTCGATGGCCATTAACACCGGCCGCATCGATGCGCTCACCTTCGCCTTGGGGTCGGGCATTGCCGGGCTGGCTGGCGTTGCCCTGTCGCAGATCGACAACGTTTCCCCGAATCTCGGCCAGGGCTACATCGTCGACAGCTTCCTCGTGGTCGTCTTTGGCGGGGTCGGCAATCTCTGGGGGACGTTGGTCGGTGCGTTGTCGTTGGGCATTGCCAACAAGTTCCTGGAGCCCTATGCCGGTGCGGTTCTCGGCAAGATCGTGCTGCTCGTGATCGTCATCCTGTTCATCCAGAAGCGTCCGCGCGGGCTGTTTGCGCTCAAGGGCCGGGCTGTGGAAGCATGATCACGCGCAGGCTGCTCGAGGCGCCGGACACCCAGGGCTGGATCTTCCTCGTCCTGCTTGGCGCCGGCATCCTGCTCGTGCCGCTCCTCAACCTCGTCGTGCCGTCGTCGTCCATCCTGCACCTGCCGACTTCGCTTGTGCCCCTGTGGGGCAAGTACCTCTGCTACGCACTACTGGCGCTATCGCTCGACCTGGTGTGGGGTTACTGCGGCATCCTTTCGCTCGGCCACGGCGCGTTCTTCGCACTCGGCGGCTATGCGATGGGTATGTACATGATGCGCCAGATCGGAACGCGCGGCGTCTATGCCAATCCGATCCTTCCCGACTTCATGGTGTTCCTCAATTGGAAGGAGTTGCCCTTCTTCTGGTGGGGCTTCAACTGGTTTCCGTACGCGGCGCTGATGGTCTTGCTGGTGCCGGGGGTGGTCGCCTTTGTATTCGGCTGGTTCGCGTTCCGCAGCCGGGTAACCGGGGTCTACCTGTCGATCATCACCCAGGCGTTCACCTATGCCCTGATGCTCGGCTTCTTCCGCAACAATTTCGGATTCGGCGGCAACAACGGTCTGACCGATTTCAAGGACATCCTCGGCTATAACGTGCAGTCGGCGGAGACCCGGGCGGCGCTGTTCGCCCTGTCGGGGGCGGCGCTCGCCATCGGCTATCTGATCGCCCGCGCGGTGGTGTGCTCGAAGGCCGGAAAGGTGC
This sequence comes from Hyphomicrobiaceae bacterium, assembly GCA_051985875.1. Classification (GTDB taxonomy): domain Bacteria; phylum Pseudomonadota; class Alphaproteobacteria; order Rhizobiales; family Hyphomicrobiaceae; genus AWTP1-13. The sequence goes on along the minus strand of JBPYEF010000086.1, from coordinate 8,532 downwards.
TGATCGCCATTCGCGATGCGGAAAGCCGCACGCGCTTTCTCGGCTATCGCGTCGAGCACTACAAGACATTCGTGTTCACGCTCTCCGCCTGCATGGCGGCGGTTGCGGGAGCGCTCTACGTTCCCCAGGTCGGAATCATCAATCCGAGCGAGTTCGCGCCCGCCAACTCCATCGAATACGTCATCTGGGTGGCGGTCGGCGGCCGCGGTACCCTGGTCGGTGCCGCGCTCGGGGCCGTGCTCGTCAATTATGCCAAGACCACCTTCACCACGGGGCTGTTGGCACCCTACTGGCTGTTCGCCCTCGGCGGCCTGTTCGTGCTGGTGACGCTGTTTCTGCCAAAGGGCGTGCTCGGGCTGCTGCCCGACCGGGCGAGCCGGCAGGCGAACGGCGCGCCGGCCGCCGGTGCCGCTGCGCTGCCCGCCGAATGAGAGCGTCCATGGGACGACACGCCGAAGCCTCCGTCGCCAGGCCCCACGAGATCACGCAAAGCCTGTTGTATCTCGACGGCGTGAGCGTCAACTTCGATGGCTTCCGCGCACTCGACAATCTGTCGCTTGATATTTCCACCGGCGAGATGCGAGCGATCATCGGGCCAAACGGAGCCGGCAAGACGACGATGATGGACGTCATCACCGGCAGGACGCGGCCGGATACGGGGACGGTGCTGTTCGACAAGGGTAGCGTCGACCTGACCACGAGGGACGAGGCGGCAATCGCCGATCTCGGCATCGGCCGCAAGTTCCAGAAGCCAACCGTCTTTGAGCAGCATTCGGTCGAGGACAACATCCTGCTGGCGCTGCGCGGTGCGCGCAGCGTACGCAGCAACCTGTTCTGGCGGCCCAACGGGGACGTGGCGCGCATTGGCGCCGTGCTCAATACCATCGGGCTCGCCGGGCAACGGCGGCGGCCCGCCGGACTGCTCTCGCACGGCCAAAAGCAGTGGCTGGAGATCGGCATGCTGATTGCCCAGGATCCGAAACTGCTGCTGGTCGACGAGCCGGTCGCCGGGATGACCGACGCGGAGACGATGGCCACGGCGGAGTTGCTGAAGGACATCGCCAAGGATCATACCGTGATCGTCGTCGAGCACGACATGGAGTTCGTGCGCCGCCTCGGCGTCAAGGTGACCGTGCTGCACGAAGGTTCCGTGTTGGCGGAAGGCAGCATCGAGGAGGTCAGCGCAAACGCGCGCGTCGTCGAGGTCTATCTCGGGCGCTGAGCGCCCCCGGCGCGCACCGCGCGGTGCGCAGTTCCGCAAGAGGTCATCGTGCTGAAGGTCGAGGCGATCGATTTGTACTATGGGGCGGCGCGGGCGCTGCGGCGCGTGTCGGTGGCGGCCGAACGTGGCCAGATCACCTGCGTGCTCGGGCGCAACGGGGTTGGCAAGACCTCCCTGCTGCGGGCGATCGTCGGCCAGCAGCCGGTGAGCGCAGGCAAGGTCTCTTTCGAGGGACGGGACATCACGCGGGCGAGGGCCCACGAGCGGGCTCGCCAGGGCATCGCCTACGTGCCACAAGGCCGAGAGATCTTCCCACTGCTGACGGTGCGGGAGAATTTGGAGACGGGGTTCGCCCGCCTGGCGAAGGGCGAGCACAGGATCAGCGATGAGCTGTTTGAGCTTTTTCCCGTGCTCAAAACCATGCTGGGGCGCCGCGGCGGCGACCTGTCGGGAGGGCAGCAGCAACAGCTGGCGATCGCCCGCGCTCTGGTGATGCAGCCGCGCATGTTGGTTCTCGATGAGCCGACCGAGGGCATTCAGCCATCGATCATCAAGGAAATCGGCCGCGCCATCACCTATCTGCGCCAGCAGGGACGGATGGCGATCCTGCTGGTCGAGCAGTACTTCGATTTTGCCCGGGCGCTGGCCGATAGCTATGCCGTCATGGAGCGTGGCGAAATTGTACTGGCGGGCAGCGCGAGCAGCATGGTGGAGAGCGAAGTCAGGCGATACCTTACCGTCTAGCTCGCGAGCGCAATCGGGGGTCGTGTCGGGTGCTGCAGGCGCGAAACTGGCTGCCAAGAACGCAAGGCGCGATCCGGCTCGGGTTGGCCCGGCACGGCATCGACGTCATGCATCAGGCGGGGGCCGCGCGGGTGCGCTTCCCCCGGCCCGCGGCCGGCGGCATCGAGGCCGTGCTCATCAACACCGCGGGCGGGCTGACCGGCGGTGACCGCATCGACATCGATGTGACGTTGGCGCAGGGAGGCGAGGCGACCCTGACGACGGCGGCCGCCGAGAAGATCTATCGAGCGCGCGATGCCGAGCCGGCCGTGATCGGTGTGTCCCTGAGGCTGTCGGCGGCGACGCGCCTCAATTGGCTGCCGCAGCCGACGATTCTGTTCGACCGCGCTCGGCTGCGCCGGCGTACCGAGGTCGCGCTCGCGCGTGATGCAGCGCTGCTGGCCTTGGAAATCCTCATCTTCGGCCGGTCGGCGATGGGCGAGCAGATGGCAGAAGGTGCCGTGCACGACGCCTGGCGCATTCGGCGCGAGGGCGCTCTCGTGTTCGCCGAGACCTTCCGTCTGGAGGGCGCGATCGGCGAAACCCTGCAGCGCACGGCCACCCTCAATGGCGCGCGCGCCAGCGCGCTCCTGCTCTATGCGGCCGCCGATGCCGCGGCGCGGCTCGGCGAGGCTCAGGCCCGAATTGCTGAGGATGCAGCAGTGCGTGCCGGGGCGAGTGCTTGGAATGGGCTCTTGGTGGTGCGTGCGGTAGCCGCGGATGGCGGCAGTCTGCAGCGGCACATGGGAGCGCTCGCAGCCTGGCTCGCGGAAAGGCCGCTGCCGCGCGTGTGGCACGCTTGATGATGGTGGGCATGTCCGGGTTGGCATCATGTACTTGACGGCGCGCGAGAAGGACAAGCTTTTGATCGCCATGGCGGCGGTGGTGGCACGCCGCCGGCTGGAACGGGGCGTCAAACTCAATCATCCCGAGGCGGTGGCGCTGATCTGCGACTTCGTGGTCGAGGGGGCGCGCGATGGCCGCACCGTCGCCGATCTCATGGAGGCCGGCGCGCACGTGCTCACGCGCGCGCAGGTGATGGACGGGATCGCGGAAATGCTGCATGACGTGCAGGTGGAAGCGACCTTTCCCGACGGGGTCAAGCTCGTTACGGTGCACCGTCCGATACGCTAATACGCACGTGGCGCTTCGCGCCGAAGGGGGCTTCATGCGTTGCCTTGCGAGCTTCACGGCTGCTGCGGTCGCAACCGCGGTAGCGCTAGCTGCCTGCTGCGACACCGCGCTCGCGCACACCTTGCCGGTGGTCGGGGTGGGTCACGGCGCGTCGTTTGCGGCAGGCTTCGCCCATCCGCTGACCGGTCCCGATCACCTGCTCGGCATGCTGGCGGTGGGGCTGTGGGCGGGAACGACCGGCGGGCGCGCGCTCTACTTTTGGCCGGCGGCGTTCATCGCCCTGATGAGCGTTGGCGGCGCGCTGGGCATGGCGTATCCATCCGCGACCATGGGAGAAGGCGTGATCCTCGCGTCCGTCGTCGTGCTGGGCCTGCTGCTGTTCGCCGGCGTGGCCTTGCCGGTCGTACCCGGCGCTTTGCTGATCGCGCTGTTCGCCCTCGCTCACGGTCACGCCCACGGTGTGGAAATGCCGGTCCGCGCCGTCGCTGCCTCCTATGGCGCGGGGTTCCTGCTTGCCACCGCGATGCTGCACGGCATTGGCATAGGACTCGCTCGGCTGTGCGCGCGCGGCCCGAGATGGCCGGCCATGCGCGGTGCCGGGGCGTTCATCGCCCTTACCGGCATCGTGCTGGCGGCGATCTGAGGGGAATGCCATGGTTCCGGGCGAGATCATCACCGCACCAGGCGAGATCGAGATCAACGGCGATCGGGTGGCGATCACGCTCACGATCGCCAATACCGGCGACCGGCCGATTCAAGTGGGTTCGCATTACCATTTCGCCGAGACCAATCCGGCGCTGCGTTTCGACCGGCGCAAGGCGCGCGGTTGTCGCCTCGATATCCCCGCCGGCACGGCGGTGCGCTTCGAGCCGGGGCAGACGCGCGAGGTCCGCTTGATCCCGATCGCCGGTCGTCGCGAGGTGTACGGCTTTCGCCAGGACGTCATGGGCCCGATCGACAAGGGCACGCGCAAACGGAGCCCGCGGCGGTGAGCGGCGCGGCGACGATGGGCGGCGCGCTTGAGCGCACCGGCGGGCTGACGCCACGGCCGGTATGCGAGCCCACCGTTCGGGCAACTGCTGGCGGCCGCGCACCGCGGCCAATCTCCTGAGGTGGCGATGCCTGCCAAGCTCTCGCGTGCGGCATATGCAGACATGTTCGGGCCGACCACGGGCGATAAGGTGCGGCTGGCCGACACCGAATTGATCGTCGCGGTCGAGCGAGACCTAACGACCTACGGCGAGGAGGTCAAATTCGGCGGCGGCAAGGTGATCCGCGACGGCATGGGGCAAAGCCAGGCCTCGCGCGACCAGGGCGCCGTCGACACGGTGATCAGCAACGCCTTGATCATCGACCACAGCGGCATCATCAAGGCCGATGTCGGCCTGCGCGACGGGCGCATCGCGGCGATCGGTAAGGCCGGCAATCCCGACACGCAGCCCGGGGTCGACATCATCATCGGGCCGGGCACGGAGGTAATCGCCGGCGAGGGAAAAATCCTCACCGCGGGAGGCGTCGACAGCCATATCCATTTCATCTGCCCTCAGCAGGTCGAGGAGGCGCTGAACTCCGGCATCACCATGATGATCGGCGGTGGCACCGGACCGGCAACCGGGACCGCCGCCACCACCTGTACCCCGGGCCCCTGGCATCTGGCCCGGATGATCGAGGCGGCCGACGGCCTGGCGATGAACCTCGCTTTTGCCGGCAAGGGCAACGCCTCCAAGCCGGACAGCTTGGTAGAGATGATCGTCGGCGGCGCCGCCTGCTTGAAGCTGCACGAGGATTGGGGAACGACGCCGGCGGCCATCGACTGCGCGCTCGCCGTCGCCGATCGCTACGATGTGCAGGTGATGATCCACACCGATACGTTGAACGAATCCGGCTTCGTCGAGGACACCATCGCCGCCTTCAAGGGGCGCACCATCCACGCCTACCATACCGAGGGTGCCGGCGGCGGACACGCACCGGACATCATCAAGGTGGCGGGCCTCGCCAACGTGCTGCCCTCATCCACCAATCCGACACGGCCGTTCACCGTCAACACGCTCGAGGAGCATCTCGACATGCTGATGGTGTGCCACCATTTGGACGCCAATATTCCCGAGGACATCGCCTTCGCCGAGAGCCGCATCCGGCGCGAGACCATCGCCGCCGAGGACATACTGCACGACATGGGCGCGCTCTCCATGATCTCCTCCGACAGCCAGGCGATGGGTCGCGTCGGGGAGGTGATCATCCGCTGCTGGCAAACCGCCCACAAAATGAAGATGCAGCGCGGGCCGCTGAAGGAAGACGCGCCGGGCAACGACAATTTTCGTGTCAAGCGGTACATCGCCAAGTACACCATCAATCCGGCGATCGCCCAGGGCCTGGCACACGAGCTCGGCTCGCTCGAGGTCGGCAAGCGCGCCGACCTCGTGCTGTGGCACCCGGCTTTCTTCGGGGTCAAGCCCGATCTGGTGCTGCTCGGCGGCATGATTGCCGCGGCGCCGATGGGCGACCCCAACGCCTCGATCCCGACCCCCCAGCCGGTGCACTACCGGCCGATGTTCTCTCAGTTCGGGCGGGCGGTCGCCGCAACCACGGCGACCTTCGTCAGCCAGGCCGCGGTCGACGCCCTGCTGTCGCAGCGGCTCGGCTTGGCCAAGCGGCTGCTGGCGGTAAAGAACACGCGCGCCGGCATCTCCAAGAAATCGATGGTGCACAATGCGGCGATGCCGCACATCGAGGTCGATGCCGAAACCTACGAGGTGCGTGCCGATGGCGAGCTGCTGACCTGCGAGCCGGCCAAGTCTCTTCCCATGGCGCAGCGCTATTTTCTATTCTAGGAGCGCGCCGTTCGGTCGGCGCGGCAAGGAGGCAGCATGCTGAGGGCGACCGAGATCGTGGTTGCTGGCAGTTGGCGGCCGCCGCCGGCCGATGTCGTCTGCCTCGACTATGATCATCGCACGCGGCGACGCATCGCGCTGCGCTGCTCGGGGGGCCTGGAATTCCTGCTGGATCTTGCCCACGCGCGGCTGCTGCACGCGGGCGACGGGCTGCGCCTCGAGGATGGGCGCATTGTTCTCGTCGAGGCTGCGGCGGAGCGCCTGCTCGAGATCAGCTGTGCGAATGCACCGGCGCTGGCCCGCGTCGCCTGGCACCTTGGCAATCGTCATTTGGCGGCAGAAATCACCGCGCGGGCCATTCTCATCCGCGAGGACCATGTGATCGCCGACATGGTGCGCGGGCTGGGCGCGCAGGTGCGCGCAGTCGAACGGGCGTTCAGCCCGGAGGGCGGGGCCTACGCAGCCCTCGGCGGACAGCGACACCACCACCACCAACACCATGACCACGCCGCCAATGGCGACGAGCAGGACTAGGGCGCGGTTGGCGCGCAGCGCGCAGCGGGCGGCGACCGCCGGGCGGGTGCGCCAACGGTGCACCGCCAAGCACGCAGCAGAAAAGACGGTGCCGTCCTCCCTCACCCTCGCGCTGCTGATGATCTGGCTGTCTCCGGCGTTCCCGGTCGGTGCCTATTGCTATTCGCACGGTCTGGAGTGGGCGGTCGCCTGCGGCGAAGTGACCGATGCGAGCTCGCTGCGCGAGTGGATCGCCGGGGTGCTGGCGCACGGCGCCGGGCGCTCGGACGTGATCTTGCTCGCCGAGACGTGGCGCGCCGTTGCCGCCGACGATGCCGCCGCGCTCGCGCGCACGGCCGAGCTCGCTGCCGCCCTGGCGCCCTCGGCGGAGCGCCATCTCGAGACCCTGGCGCAAGGCGCAGCCTTTCTCAAGGCGGTTGCCGCGGCCTGGCCGCGGCCGTTGCTCACGCAGCTATCTGCGAGCGAAGCGGACATCGCCTACCCCGTTGCCGTCGGCGCAGCCGCGGCGGACCACCGGCTGCCGCTGCCGGCGACGGCGCAGGCGTTTTGCCAGGCGTTCGCAGCCAATCTCGTGTCGGCTGGCGTCAGGCTCATTCCCTTGGGCCAGACGGACGGTGTGCGTGTGCTCGCTCAGCTGGCGCGGCTGATCCCGCCCCTGGTCGCCGAAGCGCTGGCGATGGGTCTCGACGACGTCGGCGGCGCCGCTATTGCGGCGGACATCGCCTCCATGCGCCACGAGACACAATATACCCGCCTGTTCCGCTCCTGACGGCGCCGAGGCAGCGATCACTGCTGGCAGAGGCGCGCGCCAGCCCGAGTCGTGCAGAGGCTTGCGTGGCACCACGCACCGACAACATGGGCTTTGATGCGCCACGCCCGCCCGCGCGATTTCGCAATTGTAAGGCGCCGTTGAGTATTGCACCCTAGCCCGGCCTGCGCGGTGAGCGCGTGTTGCCGGGGAGACCTCCATGCAAGTCGGCGTTCTGCAGTTCTTCGGCTGGCGTGACCGCTCGACCCCGCTCACCTCCGTGTATGACACGGCGCTCGAACGCTTCGTCATCATGGATGCTGCCGGCTACGATGCCGTTTGGCTCGCCGAGCACCACTTCTCCGGGTTTTCCGTATGCCCGTCGGTGCATATGATGGGTGTTATGGCGGCGGCGCGTACCAAGCGGCTGCGCATCGGAACGGGCGTATCGCTCGCTCCCTTTTACAATCCGCTGCGACTCGCCGAGGAGGTGGCGCTGCTCGATGTGCTATCCGGCGGGCGCGTCAACTGGGGGGCGGGGCGGGGTTTCGAGCGCAGCGAGTTCAAGGCCTTCGATATTCCACCCGAGGAAAGCGTGTCGCGCTTCCACGAGACCGTGGACATTGTCCTCAAGGCCTGGACCAACGAAAAGCTCTCCTACCGTGGGAAACACTTTACCTATGAGGCAGTCGAGGTATTGCCCAAGCCGCTGCAGCTGCCGCACCCGCCGGTGTGGATGGCGGCGACGTCGACGCCAGCGATCGAGTGGGCTGCCGCCAACGGCTTCACGATCCTGATGGATCCGCACTCCTCCCGCGCCGAGCTCGCCCGCAAGCGGCAGCACTATGTCGATATGCTCGCCGCCGCCGGCCACAGCGCGGTGGGACGGGTGATTCCCATGGCCCGCCTGATTGCCATCGACGAGACCACCGCAAAGGCGCGCGAGGTTGCTCAGCGTGCCGCGCAATGGACGATCGCCTCCTACATCGGCCCCACGCACCACCGCCAGGAGGCGCGCAGCTTCGGCGGCAAGGAGCCCGTCGCCTACTACCTCGAGGACGTCATGCTGCATGGTACGGCGCAAAGCGTCGCCGATCAGATCCGTGCGCTCGAGCGGGATGCCGGTATGACCTACCTTCTGGCTGCTCCGTTGAGCCGCCGTTCCTTCACCTTGCTGACCGACGAGGTGCTGCCGCGCATCGCCGGGTGAAGCGCGATCGTCGCGGCGAGGATCGCGGCCAGCACGCTCCAGATGCGCGCCGTCGACGCCATTAACTTTC
>JBPYEF010000085.1:0-4174 GCA_051985875.1 Hyphomicrobiaceae bacterium | reverse complement strand
GGCAAGCATGCACGCTACCCGCCGCGGCGCGCGGCAGCGCTTCGACGCTCGCCGGCTTCTGTCGCACGGCGTATCCCGACGTCAGGCCTGCAAATGTCCCCTGGAGGCGTCGCCTGTAACCGATTGTTGACCACATCAAGCCAAAATCCACAGGCATCGCAGGACGCCGCGACGGAGCCAATCATGCTGCGAATTTGGCTGCAGAACTTTGCCTGGGCAGGCATCGCGAGTTACTTGGTGATGCTCAGCATCGCCCTCTCGCAACCCGCACTCACCTCATTGCTGCTTGGCGCGTACGGGCTGGGTGAGCTCGGACGCATTTCCTGCATCGTGGTTGCAGCGGCCTGGGCATCTGCCTGCGCGAGCTGGCAATACGCTCAGCAAAGGGAAGGGCAACAGCCTGCGACGCGGCGGTGACGGACAACTGTCAGTGACGGCAAGATCCAAGTGGCGCGCCCGCGGCCAGCGCGCAAAGCCGACAATTCCTGGGTGAAACATCCGCGCCTGCGATTATCGCGATAAGAATGCCCATGTCATGGTCATTCATGAAGATACTCGGCAAGATACTCGGCGGGGTGCTGATCGTGCTCTTTCTACACGCGCCTGCATGCTTTTTGCGCCCCAGCCCGCTTCCTCTCTGTCGGGTTGCTTATGCGGTGCCGAGATAGCGCGCGGCAGCCAGCACGTGGGTCTTGAGAATGTGCAGGTAGTCCTCGATTAGCACGTTTTCGTCGGCTGCGGCCATGGTCTCGGGTGAAGCGCCGTAGACGTACGCTGGCACTCCGGCATAACGCCACAGGCGCGTGTCGGTCGCGCCGAGCGTGATCACCGGCACCGGCCGCCGCCGCCCGAGGTCGACGACGGCATCCTGAATGATCTGTAGCATCTCCCCAGCGGGATCTGACCAGTTCGGCACATCGTCGGGAGGAGAGAATTCTTCCCAACTCGCCTGCGGAAAGCGGCCGACGATGCCGGCGATGACGGGGCGGACTTCCTCCCGCGTCATGCCGACGGGCAGCCGGATGTCGGCCTCGATGCGGCAAGCGCTCGGCAGCACGTTTACTTTCAGCCCGCCCGACATCCGGCCGATGTTGACCGTGGGTTCGCCGATGTAGTGCGCGTGGCCGGCTCCGCAACCCTCGTCGATCTGCGCGGCGATGTGCGCGTCGCGGAACATGGCAACGAGATTGTCGGGTGCACGCACCGGCAGCTGCGTCAACTCCTCGAGCGCGGTAGCGATCGCAGCGGCGATCTTGATGGCGCTCGGGCTGGTGTGCGTATAGGCGCCGTGCCCCCCCTGGCTGCGAACCGTAATGGCGATCCAAATCGGTGATTTTTCGCCGAAGCGCACGCACAGCGGGCTTGAGGGTTCCCCCGACAGCAGGCAATCGCCGAGCATTAGCTCGCGCTGATGTGCGAACATCCAGCGTGCGCCCCACGGCCCGAAGGTCTCCTCATCCGACACGGCTGTGTAGGTCAAGCGCCCCCGCAACCGCCGGCGCACGGCGAATAGATGCAGGAACGCCAAGGTGATGCTGGCAAGCCCGCACTTCATGTCGCACGCGCCGCGCCCGTAGACGCGGCCGCCGGCAAGCTCGCCGCCCCACGGGTCGCTGCTCCATTCGTGCGGCGCGACCGGGAAGACGTCGATGTGGCCGTTGAGCACGAGGTGGCGTCCCGGACCGTGGCCGTCGAAGCTGGCGACGATGTTCGGCATGCGCGGCTCAGGAGCAAAGACCTTTGGCAGCAGCCCGACTTCGCGCAGTGCCCGCTCGAGAGAGGCGGCAGCGGCACGCGTGTCACCGGGCGGATTGGGTGAGGGATGGCGCAGCAGTTCCTGGAAGAAGGCGATCGAGCGCTCTCTGCTCTCGTCGAGCCGGGCAAGCAGTTCGTTCTCGAGCGGGCTCATCGGCATCAGGCGGCTCCCGGTGCCAGGTATGCCGCTGCCGCAAGCGTGTGCACACGCACGACGTTGAGGAACTCTTCAAGGGTTACCGCTTCATCGTAAGTGCCCATCCGGTCCGGCGCGCAGCCGTAGATGTAGGCGGGAATGCCGCGCTGGCGCCAGTAGCGCGCGTCCGTGGCTGCCAGCGTGATGACCGGCAGCGGCCGGATTCCCGTCACCCGCTGCGCAGCGTCCTGGATCAGGCGCAGCATGCGCCCCTGCGGGTCGCACCAGTTGGCTTCATCGTCGGTGTTTGAAGCCTCTGCCACCGTGGCCTCAGGAAAATCCTTCAGCAATGCCTCCAATTGCGACCGCACGCGCGACTTGCTCACGCCGACCGGCAGGCGGATGTCGGCTTCGAGTCGGCACTCGCTGGGAATCATGTTGGTCTTCAGGCCGCCGGCGATCATGCCGATATTGAGCGAGACCTGCGACACGAGGTCGGCCGCTCCCGGCCCGAGTCCCCGCTCGAGGGCCGCGCGCACCGCCGGGTCGGCGAGGTTGCGCACCACTGCTGCGGGCGCCTCCGGTCGCAGCTCGGTCAGACTCTCGAGCGCGGTCATCAGCCGGATCGCGATCTTGTTGGCGTTGCGGCTCATGTGCACGTATGCGCCGTGCGCGCCACGCGTGCGAATCTGGAACAGCAACCACAATGGTGTTTTCTCGCCGTAGCGCACGGTGTGTGCCGAGGATGGCTCGCCATTGAGGCAGCAGTCGCCGGCGACAGCATCGCCGTGCTTCGCGAACAGGTATCCAGTACCCCACTTGCCGCCGGTCTCCTCGTCGGAGACCGCCGTCAACGTCACCCTGCCGCAGAGCCGGGCGCGCTCCTTGAAGAGCAAGAGATAGGCGACGAAACTGGCGATCGTCCCGCACTTCATGTCGGCAGTGCCGCGTCCATACAAGCGCCCGTCCTCGATCGCCCCACTCCAGGCGCTGCCGTGTCGCCAAAGCGTGTCCTCGCCCGGCGGAAAGACGTCGATGTGACCATTCAGCACCAGGTGCGGGCCGGCTCTTCCCGTGTCGAAGGTGGCGACGAGGTTGGGCATCTCTGCGATCGGCGCAATTACGCGATAGGCAAGGCCGTGCGCCAGCAGGAACCTCTGCAAATACGCGCTACCTTCGCGGGTATCCCCAGGCGGATTGGCCGTCGGCGTGCGCACGAAGCCCTGCAGCAGACCGATCCACTCTTGGCGCCGTGAATCGATGATGTGCAGCAGCGTCTCGGCAAGGCTTCCCACGGGCTCTCCCCCTAGCTGGTCTCACCCATTGGCATCATCCGCGCGGTCCGCCACCGGGTTAAGGCGCGCTCGGCCGCAGGTTGCCGACGCGCAAGCAGGCAGCGTGGTGCTGCGCGCCGGCCGTGTTGTAAGCGAGCGCCGCATCTACCGGCGCGAGCCCGCACGCTGCGGAGCGGGATCGGCGAACCTGTCGGGAGCAACGGCAGCATCGCGTTCGGCGTGTTCATCGCGTGCCTGCGGCTCGATGATGGCGAGGCTGCTCGGGGTGCTGGTCCCGCGCCCAAGCGAAGTTAGGGACACTCGCTCCGGCGCTGTCAAGCGAACCCGGCGCTGCAGGCAGTGGTCTTGTGTTTGCGCCCCGTAGTTGGTCTGATGCGAAAAAGTAACGCAGCGCCGGTGCGCGCGGCGCGGCCCGACAGCGGGGCCCGGGGAAGAAACGCGATGTCCAACGATGCCTATCCCGACTGGGAGAAGATCCGCTCCTCGTCGTTCGTGTCGGGCAAAACCTTCCCGCGGCTCGCCGAGGACATGCCGACCTTCTTCGGCGTGCCGCACGCGATTTGCCGCGAGGACCTCCGCGGCGCCGACGTCGTCATCATCGGCGCGCCCTATGCCGCCGGCTGGGGCACCCAGTACAGCGGCGTCGACAAGAGCGACTGGCTCGCCGCGCCAAAGCGCGTGCGCCAGCAGTCGGTCCGCTATCGCTCCGGCTATATTCTCGACTTTGACCTCGACGTATTCGAAAACATGCGCATCCTCGACTACGGCGACGCGGCGATTCCCGAGCGCGCGAGCCGCGAAGGCACGGTCGACCTCATCCTCCAGGCACAGGCGGCCGTCGAGGCCAAGGTCAACGATGCGCTTGAGGCCGGGGCCGTCCCGATCGTCGTCGGCCAGAATTCCCCATGTGGCTCCTATGCGATTGCCAAACCGCTGGCGGAGCGGACCAACGGTGCCGTGGGCATGGTCAGTCTGGATACCCACTGGG
>JBPYEF010000084.1:0-7668 GCA_051985875.1 Hyphomicrobiaceae bacterium | reverse complement strand
TATCGCTTCGCCCCGGAAGTTGTGCTGCCCGACGTACACGGCGGTACGCAGCTCGGGGGCGTCATCGCGCCGACCACGGCCGCGGTCATCAGGGTCGCCAGCGTCCCCGAAATCAGCGTCTTGGCCCCGAGGCTCACGATCTCGGCGCGCCGCGCCGGGACCATCGCCGCCATGCCGCCGATCATGATGCCGAGGCTGCCGAAATTGGCGAACCCGCACAGTGCGTAGGTGAGAATGAGTCGCGAGCGCTCAGAAAGCGCCTGCGGGGCAAGCTGCGCCAGCTGCAGATAGGCGATCAGCTCGTTGAGGACGGTTTTGGTGCCGAGCAGCGTGCCGGCCTTGGCGCATTCGCTCCAGGGAATGCCGAGCAAAAAGGCGACCGGAGCGAACGCCCAGCCGAGCATCTGCTCGATGCTCAGCGTCCAGCCGAGTTGTGCACCGACGAAGCCGACCAGGCGGTTGGCGAGGGCGACCAGCGCCACGACGACGATCAGCATGGCCGTGACGTTGACCAGCAGCTCGACGCCTTCGCGCGTGCCCTGGGCGATCGCGTCCATGGCCGAGTGTGGTGGGTCGGGGATGAACATGTCGCCGGCGTCCTCGCCGGGTGCGGGAGTCGCGGGGTCGGGCACCATCAGCTCCGCCACCATCAGGCCGGCGGGTACGGAAATCACCGAGGCGACGATCAGATGCCCGGCGGCACCGGGCAGCGTCGGTTCAAGCATTGTCGCATAGAGGGCGAGCACGGTGCCCGCGACTCCGGCCATGCCAACCGTCATGGTGGCGAACAGGCCGCCGCGGCTCATGGCGGCGAGGTATGGCTTGATCAGCAGCGGTGCTTCCACCATGCCGAGAAAGATGTTGGCCGCGGCCGAGGTGCCCACCGGACCGGTGACGCCGAACGCGCGCTCGAGCGCGCGGCCGACCACGCGGACCACGGGCTGCAGCAGGCCCCAGTGGTAGAGCAGCTTGGAAAGCACGCTGATGATGAGGATCAGCGGCAGGGCCTGGAACGCCAAAATGAAGCTGGTCTCCGGCTGCACGGTCGCGAAGGGCGCCGGGCCGCCTGCCAGGTAGCCGAAGACGAGCCGCATGCCGCTGGCGGTAGCCTCCTGCAGTGCAGTAATGAGCCCTGCCGCCCAGTCGAAGGCCGCACGCGAGGCGGGCACATTGAGCATGATGCCGGCGATGAGGACCTGCAGGCCAAGGCCGGCGAGCACGATGCGGGCAAGCCGCCGCGGCGTGATCGCTCCACGGTGCTCGCTGAAGACGAAGGCGACGAGCGGGAGAAGGAGCAGGCCGAGCAGGCTCTGCGCCTGAAGTGCCATGTACCCTGCCCCCCTTCACCGCCGGCTTGCCGACGCCCCCACTTCTAGGGACCCCCGCTCGCTGCGGCAATGCCGCGCTTACGTAGCCCGTTGCAGTGGCCTAGCCGTGTGCGCTCGATAAAGCGTGCCCCGGCGCCGTGGCTGACCGCAAGGGCATGCCGCGGCCACGCCCTTAAAAAAAGGCGCAGCGGGCTTCGCGAGCAAAACAAGCGTCCCGGGCCGATGCCGCCGCAGCGCGCATAACTCCCTCGCCCTAGGCGTGGGTGGGCGCGCCGCAGCGCGGCACGTCCCGGGTGCTACTGCAGCGGCTTGCGGTACTCTTTGTGGCAGCCACCGCAATTGGCGACGACCTTAGGCCACTGGGCCTTGAACGAGGCCTCGTCGGTGATCGCCTGTGCCGCGGCCTTGGCGTCGGCGGAGAGCTTGTCGAAGCGCGCCATCACGTCGGCCTTCTTCTCGAAGGCGATGGGCAGCGCGTTGGTGTCGCCGGTCTTGGAGTCATCTGTGAAGAGATTTTTGACCTTGGCCGAGGTCTCCTCGATGGTCTTCAGCGAGGCCTTCACCGTCTCGACGTTGAAGGGCGCATCGCCCTTGGCCATTGCACCCACGGCCTTCGCCGCTTTGCCGACGGTCTTCATCGCCTCCTTGCGCTGCGCGATCGTCGCGCCGTTCTGCGCCAGAGCGACACTTGCGGCCACCACCAATGCCGCCAGTACGGCCAGTACACGAAGCATGTGTTTCCTCCCTCGACCCCCGTCAGCGGGTCCCCGTGCGCCACTTCCCTGCTGGGTTGGACCTCCCTGCCCGCGATTCCCCGGCTGCGCGCAGCGTGCTCCCATCGGTCGGCGCAGCGCCAGAATAGCGAGGAGCAGTGCGCTGTAAATGCCGCCGAACGCACGTTCTGGTGATCGGCGGGGCGGCAAACGAGCGAGCGGCGCGGCCGCCAGTGGCTGGCAGCGAAGCGACAATCGCCGCCGATGCCCCGCTCGGCGGCTCGTGCTGCCAGCGCGCGAAGCGCGCAATTCCCCTTGCAAACGGCGCCGCAAGCTGCCGGAATCGCCTCCGCAAGCACACGCGAAGGACCATGCGGGACATTGCGCTCACATACGGATTTGTCGCGGGCGAGCGGGCCGCGGTCGCCGACCTGCTGCGCGAATACGAAGCCGGCATCGGTGTATCGCTGTGCTTTCAGGGCTTCGCCGGCGAGTTGGCGGAGTTGCCCGGGCAGTATGCGCCGCCCAAGGGACAAATGATCTTTGCGCGCACCGCGGCCGATGGGCTCGTCGGCTGCGTCGCCCTGCGACCGGTCGCCGACCAGCCAGATCTCTGCGAAATGAAGCGCCTCTATGTGCGCTCGGCGGCGCGCGGCACTGGGCTTGGGCGCAGACTGGCGGTCGCAGCGCTCGTCGAGGCGCGCCGCCTCGGATATGCGCGCATCTGTCTTGACACGCTGGTGAGCATGACGGCGGCGCAGGCGTTGTACCGTGCGCTCGGATTTCGTCAGACGGGGATCAGCGCTTCCGAGCCACCGGTGCTGCTGTTCGCGCGCGAACTCGCCGGCACGGATTCTCTGGAGCAATGCTCTGCGGAGCAATTACGCGGCTAGGCGGTCGCCCGGCGCCCGGAGGAGAGGCCGAACAACCCTTTCAGCCAATCGGCCGTAGAGGCAGCAGACGCCGCGGCAGGTTTCGCCACGGCGGTAGGGGACCATGGAGCGGGCTGCGAGCCTGCCTCCGCCCTTACCGTCGCCTCGTCGCACGCGCCGATCAGATCATCGACGGGAGCCATAGCAAATCCCGCGGCCCGTTCGGCGCACTTGAGTGCTTCCAGTCCCATGACGCGTAAACTCTCGGCCCCGCACGGGCGTTCCAGACATGCGCTCCGGGAGGTACTCCGCGGAGACGGCGCCACCGGCGCACAGTACACGGTTATATGGTGCTTGAGCATTTAGCGACGCGGCGGTCGGCGGCGTCAAGTAAAAAAGTGCAACAAAGCGTGATCGGCAATGCGCGGCCGGGGCCTGCAAGGGCAAGGCGACGATGGCCGGCGCCCAGCCCATGTTTGCAGCGAGG
The DNA here is from genome assembly GCA_051985875.1 of Hyphomicrobiaceae bacterium. Taxonomy (GTDB): domain Bacteria; phylum Pseudomonadota; class Alphaproteobacteria; order Rhizobiales; family Hyphomicrobiaceae; genus AWTP1-13. The sequence goes on along the minus strand of JBPYEF010000084.1, from coordinate 4,268 downwards.
CTCCGCCTTCTCGGCGAGGCCAAGGTACGGTCTAGTGTCGCGGCCAAATCCGACAGCGGAGGGAAATTGCCCCCCGGAGCTGGGAGCGCGGTATCAAGCCCGGGCGTGCACCCGCCGCATCAAGTCCCGCATGCAGTCGGCTCAGTCGGCTCCCCCGCATTACCCTCAATTATCAGGCAAGTCTTCACACCCGATCACAACAGCTTAGGTGAGCGCACCAAGCCCCTACCCTGCCAGCGCAAGGTCCTCCCGTTAGCGCTTGCGCATCCGCGAGCGCAGGTTCACGATGCCACGACGCGCCCCGGTAAGCTCAGGCGCGGGCGCGCCCGCTAGCTTCCTTGCCGTGCCTAGAGCTATTCCTTGAGGAGGAACACATGGGGCAGAATGGCGGCTCGGCCGCCCGCAGCTCCCGCTGCATCGCACTGATCGGACCATATCTTTCGGGCAAGACGACGTTGCTGGAGGCGATACTGGCGCGCACCGGCGCCATTACACGCCAAGGGCGCGTCGCCGACAAAAACACGGTCGGGGATGCGTCCGAGGAAGCGCGCGATCACGGCATGAGCATTGAGGTCAACGTCGCCGACACGACCTTTCTCGGTGACAACTTCACGTTCATCGATTGTCCAGGCTCGATCGAATTCCAGCATGAAGGCGCGCTCGTACTGACGGGCTGCGACGCGGCGATCGTCGTCTGCGAGCCAGATCAGAAGCGCGTGCCGGCGCTGCAGCTCATCCTCAAGCAGCTCGAGGACCGCGGTATTCCCCGCTTCCTGTTCCTGAACAAGATCGATTCCTTTGACGCTCAGGTGCGTGACATCCTTCCCATCCTGCAGCCCGCGAGCTCCAAGCCGCTGGTGCTGCGCCAGATCCCAATCTGGGAGAACGGCGCCGCGTCGGGATTCGTCGATCTCGCGCTCGAGCGCGCCTTCATCTACCGCAATCAGGACAGCGCCGCCGTCACCGAGATCCCCGGCAGCGTCAAGGAGCGCGAGAGCGAGGCCCGCTTCAAGATGCTCGAGCAGCTCGCCGACTACGACGATGAGCTGATGGAGCAGCTGCTCTCCGACGTGGCGCCGGCGCGCGAAAAGGTGTTCGCCGATCTCGTGCGGGATATGCAGGAAGGTCTGATCGTCCCGGTGCTGTTGGGTTCGGCCGAAAACGGCAACGGCATCCTGCGCCTGCTGAAGGCGCTGCGGCACGAGGCGCCGTTCGTCGAGCGCACCGCCAAGCGCCTGAAGCTCGAGAACGCCAAGTCGGCCGCATACGTGCTGAAGACGCTCTACAGCCCGCATGGCGGCAAGATGTCGATCGTGCGCGTGCTCTCCGGGGAGTTCGGTGAAGGCACGGTTGTGCAGGGTGCGCGCGCGGAGGAGCGGGCCGCTGCGGCCTTCTCCCTGCTGGGTCAGGAGAGCAAGAAGCGCGGGCCGGCAAGGGCAGGTGACACCGTAGCCCTCGGGCGGCTCGACAAGGTGCATTCGGGAGAGACGCTGTCGGCGGAGAAGGGCGGCAGCGTGCAGATCCACGCGCCCGAGCCGCAGCAGCCGGTGTTCGGAACGGCGCTCGGCGTCAAGGACCGCAAGGACGAGGTGAAGCTTACCGCCGCGCTGTCCCGCCTGATGGAGGAGGATCCTTCGCTACGCCTGGAGCACGCCAAGGACACGCATCAGATGGTGCTGTGGGGACAGGGCGAGATGCACTTGCGCGTTGCCCTGGAGCGGCTGAAGCGCAAATACGGTGTCGATGCCGAGGGCAAACGGCGTCAGCTCCCCTACAAGGAGACGATCCGCAAGGGTGTCGAGGTCCGCGGCCGGCATAAGAAACAGTCCGGCGGACACGGACAGTTCGGCGACGTGGTCGTCGACATCAAGCCGTTGCCTCGCGGCGCCGGCTTCAAGTTCGACGAGAAGATCACGGGCGGAGTGGTTCCCCGCCAGTTCATCCCTTCGGTTGAGATCGGCGTCAGCGACTATCTGCAGCACGGACCGCTCGGCGGATTTCCGGTGGTCGATGTGGCGGTCACGCTGCTCGATGGCTCCTATCATTCCGTCGACTCCTCCGACATGGCCTTTCGCCAGGCCGGGCGCATCGCCATGTCCGAGGGCATGCCGAAGTGCAACCCCGTGCTGCTCGAGCCGATCATGGAGGTGGAGATCGTCATACCCTCCGATGCCACCGCGCGCGTCAACGGGATGATTCCGCAACGCCGCGGGCAGATACTCGGGTTCGATGCGCGCGAGGGCTGGCCCGGTTGGGACGTCGTGCGCGCGCAGCTGCCCGAGGCCGAGATGCAGGATCTGATCGTCGAGCTGCGCTCGGCAACGGCCGGCGTCGGCACCTTCACGGCGAAGTTCCACCATCTGGCGGAGCTGACGGGGCGCCTTGCGGACACCGTGCTCGCGGCGCACAAGGAAGCGGCTGCATAGAAGCGCAGCGCCCGCCTCGGCCCGCCGTGAGCGGGCCGAGGCCCGGGACGCGCTGCCAAAAAAGGCTGCGCGCACCCGCTGCCCCGCGCGCGGCAAGACGGCCGAGTGGCAAGCTGCGGCGGACCCTCGCAAGGGCTCCGGACAGGGCGATCATGCCGCCGGCGACCACGCCCGCGGGACGCCGACTCGCCTCGGCGCGCCTCAGGCCGAGCGGGCGACGGCCTGCTGTACGCGGTCGGGCAGGTCGAGCCCGACACCGACGAGTCGCCCGAACAGTTGCTGCAGGCGCACAACGTCGCCCGGCGGCAACGGCGGCCGCAGGATCGAGGCGATATTGCTGCGCAAATGCGCGCTATTGCCGGTGCCAAACAGTACGACGTCGATTCCGGGTGCATGGCGCACAAAGCGGTAGGCCGCGTCCGTCAGGCTCTCGGCGCCGCCGGGATGGACGAGAAAGTCGAGCGGGTCGTTGCGCGCGGCGATCTCGAGCGGCACGCGGCCATCGGCGGCAAGCTCGGCCATGGTGTTGGCGAGCACGCCGGGTTTGCTGAAGATGTTGCGCACCGCGAACATGCAGAGCGTGCCGATGCCCTTCTGTCGGGTCTTCGGCAGCAGCGCGTGGCGCGCGTTCTGGTGCAGCATGTGGAAGGCCAGCATGAACACCTGCCAGCACGGGTGATCGGCGGCGTGCAGCAACATGGCGTGCTCGGGGTCGCGCGGCCCGCTTTCGGTTACCCCGAGGTGGCGGAGCTTGCCCTTCTCCTTTTCGCGCAGCAGCGCCGGCACGATCTCGCCCATGGCCCGCTCGTGACCCTTGAGCGAGAGGCCATGCAAATTGAAGATGTCGACGTGATCGGTGCCGAGGTGGCGCAGCGAGGTGTCGAGGTTCGCCACCACCTCGGCCGCGCGCATCGGCTCCGGCCCGAAGTTTTTGTTGATAGAACTCTTGGTCGAAATCACCACGGAGTCCCGCGGCCGCCCCTTGATGGCCTTGCCGATCACCTCTTCGGTGCCATAGGAGATGGCCGTGTCGAGGAAATTAACGCCGAGATCGAGCGCCTCGCGCACCAGCGCCACCGCTTGCGCCTCGCTGAGGCCGGTGCCGAGACCGATGCGGCTGTTACCACCGCAGCCGAGGCCGGCGACGCTGACCTTGAGACCGGTTGCTCCAAGCGTGGTGTAGTGCATGCTCTGAGCCTCCCTCGCGTAATCGGTCGCTTGCGCAAGCCGACGGGCCGGCCCGCGGCGCAACCAGGCTAGCACCCCCTCGACAGAAGGACAAAGGCATGCGTGTTACGCGAGCCGAGCCAGCCGCGGTGGCCGATGGACATGAGGGCGGGGAAATAGCGCGGCCCGGATTTTTGCGGCTCCGACCGTTCACGGAAGGCGCTGCTCTTTATGCATCTGCCGCCGAACACACGCACCTCGAGCCGCACCTGGCCGCCGCGGTCGGCTGATCGGCGACCGCCTCGATGATCCGGCGCGCTTCTTTGCACTTGCGCTCATTGCCCCCGCGCGTCACGTCGCAGGCTGCCCGGCCAACGCGCGTGCCGATCATTGCGTCGGCGGCGGCGAAGGTGGGCCCCAGATCTGCTCGAGCCGCTGCGCCCGGCCGCACCCCTCTTTGTAATACTGGTACTTGAAAGGGTTCTTCTTGGCGTAGCCCTGGTGGTACTCCGCGGCCGGATAGAACGGCCCGGCGGGGAGAATCAGCGTGGCGATCTGTCCCTTGAGGCGGCCCGAGGCCTGCAGCGCCGCTTTCGACGCTTCGGCGATCTTTCGCTGCGCCTCGTCGCCGTAGAAGATGGCGCTGCGATAGGGGCTGCCCTTGTCGCAGAACTG
>JBPYEF010000083.1:0-7037 GCA_051985875.1 Hyphomicrobiaceae bacterium | reverse complement strand
GGTATGCCGCACCTCGACCACGTGACGCAATTGACGACCTTCAAACCGCGCCGGCAGCAGCTCGAGGAACTTGCCAAAGTCGGCGGCGTCGAACTTTTTGGTCGGCGCCAACTGCCACAGCAGCGGGCCGAGCTTTCCGCCGAGCTCCGTCACGCCGGAGTCGAGAAAGCGGGCAATCGAGTCTCCCGCCTCGGCAAGAACACGCCGGTTCGTGGCATAGCGCGGACCCTTGACCGCAAAGACGAAATCTTCGGGCGTTTCGCGAGCCCACTTGGCAAACGTTGCCGGCGACTGCGTACGATAGAAGGTGCCGTTGATCTCGATCGTCGTGAGGTGTTCGCTCGCGTAGGCGAGCTCGCGCGCGTGCGGCAGCCCCTCCGGGTAGAACACCCCGCGCCAGGGTTCGAAGGTCCAACCTCCGATGCCGACCCGTATCTCTCCGCGCGCACTCATTGATTGCTACACAAACAACGCCACGTTCGGCTGTCAAGCGGGCCCGCGGCGCCGCTGCCGGGACGACCTCTCAACGGGTAGGGCCAGGGGTACTGCCGGTCGTCGCCGGCGTGGGGCTCAAATCGGCGATGATGCTCTTGATCAGGCAGCCGTTCCTGCGGATCGACTGCAAGGCCGCACGTGTGTCCTCGTCCTCCTCGGCCTGCGCCGCGGAGATGCAGTCCTGCGGCCGGCCCGCAAAAAGATCGAGGTAATGGCGCGACAGGTCGGCAAGCTGCCATCCAAGCGGCAGCGGCATGAAATCGTTGTCGAACTGCGCCGCCTTGGCGGCGTACGGCCGCTGCGGATTGCCCGCCTCGGCCTCGACCGGGGCGGCCGAGCTGCGTGCGCGCCAAGCCAGCAGCAGCGTCGACAGGGGAGCGGTCAGCTCGTCGTAGGATTGGCGGTGTGGCTCGGTCTCGTAGAAGTTGTCGACCGGCTGGTAACTGCCGGTGATCATGATGATCTTGGGCTCGATCTTCATCCCGCCGAGGATGGCGGGGTTCAGCTGCGCCGCCTTGAGCAGGTATTGGGCGACGTTCTCGGCGGTGGCAACGCCGGAGCCCTCATAGTAGCCGCCGTCGACGAAGCTCATGCGGCGATGCTGCGGCGCCTCGCCGGTGTTTGTGGGCGCCGCCACGGTGAATTCATACCAGCCGATGGGCAGGATCCACGGGAAACGTGAGCTCAGGCCGATGGCGGTGCTTAGCGGCAGCTGCATCATGGTCGCCGACTTGCGGTAGAAATCCTCGAGCGTGCCCGTCTGCAAGATGTAGGTCTGGCCAAGGTAGAGGGGGCTCAACACCATCTGCGCTCCCGTCTCGACATTGGTGGCGTTCAGCAGCAGTGCGGGTGCGGCAAATTCGTCAGAGCAAGTTCTCGAGCCGGGGCTGCACAGAGCGAAGAAGGAGTTGCGGAACGGATTATCGCCGCCCTGCCGCACGTCCCAGACGTGCTCGAAGCTGTTCTCGAGCGTCAGCGCGCGGTCGAATGAAAAGATTGGCACGGGCAGGAAGCGCTGCACGAAATCGGGGAACAGCGCGGCCCAGACGAGGGGCGATAGGAAGTCCTGGGAGAGCAGCACCTGTGCCTTGTGCTCGAGGCCATCCGTCCGTTCTGCGTAGAGCTGCCGGCACGGCTGCGGCTCGCTGTTGCGTGCGGACTTCTGCGCCAGCGCGGTGAAGACGCCGGCACCAAGGCTGCCTCCAGATACGGAGCTGATCGCAAACAGGTGTTGGGCAAAGTTCGGGCACAGGTCCTGGATGCGCGACAGGATCTTGGCCGCGTGATACGCCGCGTAGATACCGCCGCCCTCGGCGGCGACGATGTAGACGGGATAGGGTTTGTCGGCGTATGCGGCGCGGTCCTTGCGCGAGGCGATCCAACTCGCGAATGCCTCATCCAGCGCCGGACGCCGCACCGTCTTGTCGCTGTGCCGGAAGCGATGATTGTCGCTCCAGCCCGTGAATTCGAACAGCAAGGCCGCCGCCAGCGCCAGGGTGATCAGCGGTATCCCCGTACGCGCTTGGAAGCGCGTCGCCGCCGACAGCAGCACCGTCCCGATCGCCGCCCAGAGCGCAAAGATCGGCAGGACGCCGAAGAATTGCGGCAGGATCATCGGCCGCAAGGCGAAGGCGAGCGCCGACAGCGCGCCGACGATCGGGAACACAAACCAGTAGCCGATGACAAAGAGCCTGCGCCCGCGCGCCGCGCCCAGCTCCCGTCCCCGTTTGACGCCGAGAACCGCGCGCTCGAACACCGTGATCGCCAAGAAGACGGCCGCTGCCGCGGCGAAGGCCAGGCGCATGTTGTAGGCGAGCAGCGCCTGCAAGTTGTGCGCCTCGACCAGGACCGCCTTGAGCGCAGGGACCTTTTCGGGGTCGACCAAGTAGCGCTTGTTCGGCAGGAAGCTGTACCAGAAACCCAATCCAACGCCGATAAACGGCGCGGTTGCAAGCAGTCGCGGGGCCCACACGAGAACCGCCCGGGCGATCGGCTTGCGATCCAGCTGCTGTCCGGCTGCGGCCTGCGTCAGCTCGCGGGTCACCTGCCACAGGACAATGGACAGCAGGCCGAGGGAACCGGCCGCGAGCACCCACTGCCACTGCACGTCGGCGAGCTCGCTGTCGGAGCCCCGCTGCACGAGCACGCGGTAGATCTCCCGGACCTGCTCGGGCAGCCACAGGACGAGAACGGTGATCAGGCCCATGGAGACCGGGGCACGGATGGCGCTCAGCGCACCGCTTAATCCGGCAAACGCCTGCAACGGCGATCGGCGGGCCGACGGTGCCTTGTTCACCATGTGCAAAACCTCAAAAAAGCGCAGGGCGGAATGGCGGTTCGTGCCGGCGGCTACAGGCGCTTGAACCCGCGCGACATCAGACTTTGGCAGCGCGCGCGCAGCGCGGTCGAGCGCTTGTCGACCGCCTGTTGGCGTTGCACGCAGTCGATGACGCACTGATTGCAGATCGAGCCGTCGCAGCGCTCTTCGCCGCAACACTGAAACGAGCAGTGGCAGGCGATGTTGGTCGGCCCACAGGCGTTGGGGGGCGGAGCCTCGGTCTGGTTTTGGGCAACGATCTGTCCCGCGCCCTGCGCCGAAGCCTGTGCCGCCAAGCGGTTGGCCGGCTGCAACGCGGCCAAAGCGATGAACAACAACGCGGTGCTCAACAGCGAAGCGAGCCGATTGGGCATTGGCCTTCCCCCGTTGCAACGAACGCCGCGCTGCGAGGCATCGAACAGTAATTAGCCATTGTTGCTACAATTTCGCCATGCTTGTGGCGGCGCGCGGCAAAACGTCGGCGGTCTGAGTGCCGCGCAACGCGTTTGCAGGGCTCCGCGCCGGTGCGATCGCCACTTGTCCAAGGCTGCGAGCATGTGATTGACTGCGCGGGCGACCGTCGCGGGACGGTCGCTAGGCCATCAGCAAGAGGCGAGCACGATGCCCCCGAGCGGCAACGACGGCGGACGCAAAGGCGGTCCCTGGGGCCAGCGACCGCCTGGGGGGCCGCCGCAGCATCCCGACCTCGAGGAGCTGCTGAAGCGCAGTCAGGATAAGTTGAAGCAGGTGGTGCCGGGTGGTTCGGGGCTTCCGGGGTCGGTGGTGTTGGTGGTTGCGGTCGTGCTGGTTGCGATCGCCGCGTTCTACGCCTTCACCTTCCGCGTGGACCCCGATGAGCTCGGCGTCGTGCTGTACCTCGGCAAGCCCGTGCGCCAGGATCCGCCTGGACTGCACTACCGTCTGCCGTACCCGATCGAGGAGGTGCATCTGCCGAAAGTCACGCGTCAGAACATCATCGAGGTCGGGATGCACACGGTCGGAGGAGGCGCGCGCGGCGTGCGCGCGGTGCCGGAGGAAAGCCTGATCCTGACCGGCGACGAGAACATCGTCGACATCCATTTCGTCGTGTTCTGGCGCATCAAGGATGCACAGAAGTACCTGTTCAACATCCAGAGCCCCGAGGTGACCGTCAAAGACGTCGCCGAAAGCGCCATGCGCGACGTGGTCGGACAGTCCAACATCCAGCCGCTGCTGACCGGGGCGCGGCAGCAGACCGAGCAGGCCGTGCAGAAACTGATGCAGCAGGTGCTCGATTCCTACAGCGCTGGGGTCACCGTCGATCAGGTGCAGCTGCAGAAGGTCGATCCGCCTGCTCCGGTGATCGATGCCTTCCGCGATGTGCAGGCCGCGCGCGCGGATAAAGAGCGCTTGCAGAACGAGGCCGGCTCGTATGCCAACCGCGTCGTCCCCGAGGCGCGCGGGGAGGCGGAGCGCATCCTGCAGGCCGCGCGCGCCTACCGCGAGCAGGTGGTGGCGGACGCCACCGGACAGTCCGCGCGCTTTCTCAAGGTATATGAGGAATACAAGAAGGCTCCCGAGGTGACGCGCAATCGCATGTACCTTGAGACCATGGAGCGCGTGCTCGGAGGCGCCGACAAGATCATCCTCGACAGCAAGGGGGGGCAGGGCGTCACGCCGTACTTGCCGCTCGATCAGCTGCAGAAGGGCAAGGATGCGGGCAAGTGACGCAACCTCAATCTTCTGACTTGGTCCGCTGACTTGGTCGGCGGGCGGTGTCCGCGCAGGCGTGGCGCGGTGGCCCGGCCTGCCGTTAGCGGCAGTTGCAGCGTGCGGAGGAAATCTGATCGTCCCAGCCGTCGGGTAGGGTCGCGTGCTTGCCGGCGCTGAACGTCGTCACCGCTCCGGCGAATTCCGGGTCGGCATAGGCGATCAGCAGGCATCCCGGAGAGATGACGATCGAGGAAATGCGATCGTTGAGGTTGCCGAGATGCGCCAGCGCTTGATTGTTCTCGATCGTCAGGGTGGCGCCAAGAAAGTCACGATGCTCATAGACGCTGCAGCCGGCCTCGGCCGACGGCGCGGCGGCGAGCAGCAGCGCGATCGGCGTGAGCGCGGCAAGCTTCGCCACGGTGGTCGCTTTGCCGGTCGATATCATGGGCGCGATCGCCTCCTCGTGGTGGCGCCGGCCCTCGGCGATGCGGCCAGCTGCAGGCGCCGCGCAGTATATCCCAGGGCGCAACGAAGAGCATAGCAGGGCGCCGCGCATCTGCCGCTCGAGCGGCGCCAGGCAGCATCCCTGTTGGCTCGGGCGGCGCGCAACGCGAATGCTAGGATGCGCCCGCCGGCAGCGGTACGCCGGCTGCCGCGAGCGCCTCCTTCTGTCGGGCGCCGACCTCGGCGAGCGAAAATCCCTCGATCGTCTCGTTGAAGATGTGGTGGTAGTTGAGGCGCGCGCGCAGGTGCAGAAAGACGCCGCCGAGGCCGATGGCGGCGCGATCCATGAATACGAACTCGCGCGGCACCTTCACCGGGCCCTTCTGCCGCAGCTGCTGATGTACCGTAAAGGCCTCCTTGCGGCCATACTGCCCGGGCGTGGTGCCCTCGGCAATTTCCCGCACGCGGTCATCGAGCAGCGGTCCGTAGATGAAGCGCGCCCATATGTTCAGGGTGTCGATGAGCTCCGCCGAGAGCCCGGTGAACCCCCACGTTTCGTAGGCGTGCACGACGAGATCGCGCCGTTCGTGCAGCAGGCCGTTGTAGAGGTCGATGACGCCCTGCACGAACGGTGTAGGGAAGGTGCGGATGCAGCCGTAGTCGAGCAGGTTGATGCCGCCGGGGCGACCCTCCCTCTCGAAGATCGTGTAGTTGCCAAGGTGCGGATCGCCATGAATCACGCCGTAGTGCGAGAACGGATACCACCAGGCGCGGAACATCGCCCGGGCGATGGTGTTGCGGTCCTCTTCCGGTGCGCCGCGGTACTCGAGCAGGGCGCGGCCGTGCAGCCAGCGCATGGTTAACAGGCGCTTGGTCGACAGCTCCGGCAGCACCTCGGGTACGCGAATGTCCGCTGCATCGCGGAAGATGAGCCCATAAAGGGCGGTATGGCGCGCCTCGAGGTCGTAGTTGAGCTCCTCGCGCAGCCGGGCGGCCACCTCCTTTTGAATCTCGCCGGTCTCGACGGCGGGGTTCATGCGCGCGTGCAGCGCGAACACGATCTTGAGCTGGTTGAGGTCGGCCTCGACAGCAGATTGCATGTCAGGATATTGCAATTTTACCGCGAGGTCGCGTCCGTCGTGGGCCACCGCGCGGTGCACCTGGCCGAGCGAGGCGGAGGCCGCCGGCGCCAGCGCAAAGCTGCGGAAGCGGTCGGCCCAGGCGGGCCCCAGCTCCGCCGTCATGCGCCGGCGCACGAAGGCTGGGCCCATCGGCGGCGCCTGGGACTGCAGCTGGGAGAGCTCTTGGGCGTATTCGCTGGGCAGCGCGTCGGGAATGGTCGCGAGCAGCTGCGCGACCTTCATGATCGGCCCCTTCAGTCCGCCGAGGGCCGCGGCGAGGGCGGCGGCGTTCTTGCGATCGTCGCCCTCTAGCCCGAACAGGCGCTGGCTTGCCACGCGTGCCGCCACGGCGCCGACATTGCTGCCGACCTTCACGTAGCGCGCGGCGCGGGCGCTGAAACGGTTCTCCTCTTCGTCGCTCTTGTCGTTCACGGCGGCCTCCCGCAGCCGTAAATATCGTGTCCGGCGGGGTCAGCGTCCAGTGGGCGCTCCTGCGCCCCATTGCGCCTCGAGTACGGCCCCAGTGGGGCGAGCAGCTCATTCGCGCCGCGCCGCCGGGCGTGCGTGCCCGCGCGCCAGGGCTCGCCCCAGGGGTTGCGTCGCTCGCCGGCAAAAGCGCTGCTCGGGGGCGCGCGGGTTTGCTATCCTCCTGCACGACGCCCCGCGCACGCTTGCGCCGGGACCGCGCCGTGACGCTTGCCCCAACGCCAACACGAGTGTGACGCGATGCCAAGACAGAGCCCGCGCGGTTACATGAAACTCGGCGCGTTCTTCCATCCGACGGGCAACCACGTCGCCGCCTGGCTGCACCCCGAGGCGCAGATCGACGCGGGCAGCAATGTCGAGCACTACATGGCGCTCGCCCGCACCGCCGAGCGCGCCAAGTTCGACCTGATGTTCCTCGCCGATGCGGTCGCCACACGCGACGGCAATCTCGAAGCCCTGAGCCGCTGGCCGCAGTACATGGC
>JBPYEF010000082.1:0-5729 GCA_051985875.1 Hyphomicrobiaceae bacterium | reverse complement strand
TTCTGTCGGGATCGTCCTGCGCGGTCAGCTGCTTGACGAGCACGGCCGTCAGGCCCGAGGTGGCCGCGGAAATCATTGCGCACAGCTGCCCGATGCCCATCTCCGAACCGCTCGGGCGCAGGATGATCATCGCCCCGAGAAAGCCGACCCCGAGTGCCGTCCAGCGCCGGACGCGCACGACTTCCCCGAGAAACAGCACCGCACCGAGGGTGCCGAACAGCGGCGACAGGTAGCTGATCGCGGTGACCTCGCCGATGGGGATGAGAAACAGCGCGTAGAACCAGGATTGCATCGAGAGCAGCGAGACGGCAACCCGCAGCCCGTAAAGCGCGATGTTTTGCGACTGCAGCAGCGAGCGACCACGGATTGCCAACAGCGGCATCAACAGCGCGCAGGCGAACATCGTGCGCAGGAAGACCACCTCGAAGGGATGCAAGCCGGCGTTCATCGCCTGGCGCGAAAACACCGCAAGGCCGGCAAACAGCGCCATGGAGGCGGTGATCCAGGCGACGCCGGCGAGCGGATCGTTCGCCGAATTGGCGGCCGGCGCGCCCAGCAGCTTCAGTCTGAAGTCCGGCATTTTCCCTCCTTGTGGTGCGCGGGCGATGATGCGTCGGCGGACGCATTCGCAAAAGCGCCGACCGCCACTACCCTGTGGGCAATCGCGACGTGGCGCATATCCGGCATGCGCCGGCAGCAACGCTGTTGCCCTCACCCCGCAGGCGCGGCCTTGCCTTTACCCGCTCGCGCATGCGCAATTCGGCTAGCGCAACGATGGGAGGGAAGCATGGCGGAAGCCTGCGACTTGACGGCGCTCGAGGCGCGGCGCCGGATCGGGCTGAAGCAGCTTTCGCCGAGCGAGCTGCTCGCAAGCTGCCTCGGGCGGATCGACAAGACCAACGCGGCAGTGAACGCCGTCGTCGCCTGGGACGCCGATGCGGCGCTGCGGCAAGCGCGGGCGGTCGAAGCCGCCCTGCAGGCGGGCGACGCCCTCGGCCCCCTTGCGGGCCTGCCGATCGGCATCAAGGATCTGCAGGCGACCGCCGGACTTACGACCACCTCGGGTTCGCTGCTGTTCAAGGGGCACGTCCCCAGCGAGGACGAGTACAGCGTCGCCAACGTGCGCCGCGCCGGCGGGGTGATCCTCGCCAAGACCAACACCCCCGAGTTCGGCGCCGGGTCCAACACCAGAAACCGCGTCTATGGCGCAACCGGCAATCCGTTCGCCCCCGACAAGACCAGCGCGGGATCGTCCGGTGGATCGGCCGCCGCGCTCGCCCTCGGCCAGGTGCCGCTGGCGACAGGCTCCGACTATGGAGGCAGCCTCAGGACGCCGGCGGCGTTTTGCGGCGTGGTCGGGTTTCGGCCCTCGCCCGGCATTGTGCCGTATCCCGATCGCGCCGCCGGCCTGCTTCCCTTCAGCGTCACCGGACCGATGGGACGCACGGTCGCGGACGCGCATCTGTTGCTCACCGCCCAGATGGATGCAGACAGGCGCGATCCGTTCTCCTCCGACGACGTCAGGCGCATCCCGCGCCAACTGACGGGCGCAGATCTCGCGCGCCTCAGGGTCGCCGTATCCGCGGATTTGGGCTGTGCGCCCGTCGACCGGGCGATCGCCGGCGTGTTTCTCGCCCGCGTGCAGCGCTTCGGGCACGTCTTCCGCGAGGTGCAGCACCGCGCGCCCGACTTTACCGACGTACACGAAGCGTTCGAGACTTTGCGCGGGGTCAACTTCCTCGCCGCGCACCGCGAGCGATTGCTTCAGCACAAGGCGCTGCTCGACCGCAATGTCATCGACAATACCGAGCGCGCACTGCGCATGTCGGTGGTCGACGTCAGCCGAGCCCACGTCGCGCAGAGCAAGCTCGCCAAGCGCTTCCTCGCGTTTTTTGCGGAGGTCGACGCGCTGATCTGTCCGGCGGCGTCCGTGTCACCGTTCCCGCACGCGCAGCTGTTTGTCGAGGAGATCAACGGCGAGAAGATGGCCACCTACATGAGCTGGCTTGCGATCACCTACGCGCCGACCATGGCGCTGGCGTGCGCCGTGGCGCTGCCCTGCGGCCTCGATCATTGCGGAATGCCGTTCGGCATCCAGGTGATCGGCCCGCGGGGAGGCGACGCCCACATCCTGCAGGTGGCCCACGCCTTGGAATCGGTTCTCGCGCAAGACCCCGATACGGCGCGGCCGGTGCCGCCGCTCGTCGGCTAGCCCCGCCGCGGCTGCGCAGCGTCAGACCGGCTCGGCCCACAAATCGTAGGCATCGGCGCGCTTGACCTTGGCGCGAATGATATCACCGGGCGCGTGACCGGCCGTGCCGGGGATGAACACCAACCCGTCGATCTCCGGCGCGTCCCACTTCGAGCGCCCAACGGCGCGCTTGGCCTCGAGCCTGTCGATGATCACCTCGATGGTGCGCCCCACCTTGGCGGCGGCGTGCGCCCGGCTGATCTCCTGCTGCATCGCCATCAGCCGATCCCAACGCTCTTGCTTGACCTCCTCGGCCACCGCCGGAGCGAGCGCGTTGGCGGCTGCCCCTTCGACCGCCTCGTATTTGAAGCAGCCGACGCGGTCGAGCCGCGCCGCCTTCAGCCATTCGAGGAGGAGGACGAAATCCTCCTCGGTTTCGCCGGGGAAGCCGACGATGAAGGTCGAGCGCAGCGCCAGATCCGGGCAGATTTCGCGCCAGCGGGCGATGCGCCGCAGCGTCGCCTCCTGCCGCGCTGGACGGCGCATCGCCTTGAGAATGGCGGGCGAGGCGTGTTGGAAGGGGATGTCGAGGTAGGGGAGGATCTTGCCCGCGGCCATCAGCGGCAGCACCCCGTCGACATGCGGATAGGGGTAGACGTAGTGCAGCCGCACCCAGGCTGGTAGCGAACCGAGCGCTTCGACAAGATCGCGGAAGCGAGCCGGCAGCGGACGGCCCCGCCACGAACTTGGCGCGTATTTGAGATCGACGCCGTAGGCCGAGGTGTCCTGGCTGATCACCATCAGCTCCTTTACGCCGGCGGCGACCAACCGCTCGGCCTCGAGCATCACCTGCCCCGCCGGGCGGCTGACAAGGTCGCCGCGCAGCCTTGGGATGATGCAGAAGGTGCAGCGGTTGTTGCAGCCCTCGGCGATCTTCAAATAGGCGTAGTGGCGCGGCGTCAGCTTCAGGCCCGCGGGCGGCACCAGATCGAGAAAAGGATCGTGGGGTGGTGGAACGGCCGCGTGCACGGCCGCGACAACTTCCTCGTACTGTTGCGGCCCGGTGACAGCGAGCACCCCCGGATGCGCCGCAAGGATGCGCTCCTTCTCCACCCCGAAGCAGCCGGTGACCACGACCTTGCCGTTGCCGGCCATGGCCTCGCCGATGGTCTCGAGGCTCTCCTCCTTGGCGGAATTGAGGAAGCCGCAGGTATTGACGACGACGACGTCTGCCGCAGCGTAGTCGGGTGCAAACGCATAGCCCTCGGCGCGCAGCCGGGTGATGATCCGCTCGCTATCGACCAACGCCTTGGGGCAGCCGAGCGAGACGAAGCCCACGCGCGGGGCGCGCGGTGGACGCTCAGACGGACGACCGATCCTGGGACTGCGGGGAGCTGTTCGGTGCATGGCGCGCCTTGTAGCTCCGCTACCCCGGGGCTGTCACCTGCGCCAAGGAGCTGCGGCGCGAGCCTAGGTTGGCCACTTTTGCGTGCTTTCTTCTAGGCTCGGCCCGCAGGTAGGCCGCAACGTCCAGCGCGGGGGGGACCATGTAGCGGAGGATGATGTCATGTATCGCGCAAGATTTCACGCTGGCGTAGCGCTCACCATCTTGCTCGCCGGGGCGGCTTGGGAGCCGGCCTCGGCTGAGTCCCGGATCGAGGTTGGCGTGCTCACCTGCACGGCACGCGGAGGCAGCGGCTTCGTCATCGTCTCGAACCGCCATTTTCGCTGCCGCTTCCACCGCCCCGGCCCCGCCGCCTATGATGAAATCTACCGGGCAAGCGTCTCCAAATTCGGCATCGACCTCGGCACCACCACGGTGACGTCGATCACCTGGGCGGTGCTCGCGCCGACCGCGCGGCTGCGGCCGCGCTCGCTGTCCGGCGACTACGGCGGAGTCGGTGCCGAAGCCACGGTCGGCCTCGGTGTTGGCGCCAATGCGCTGGTCGGCGGCTCCGGGCAGGGCATCATCCTGCAACCGTTGAGTGTGCAGGCGCAGCAAGGCCTGAACGTCGCGGCTGGGGTGGAATCGCTGCAGCTGCGCGCGCGCTAGCCGCGTAGCACTTGCAGCCAGCGAGCAACATTGAGCAGACACATCGCGGCGGCGGCGACATAAGTGAGCGCCGCCGCGAACAGAATCTGCCTGGCCGAGTGCAGGTCCCTGTTGGTGATGTAACGGCCGGCCTGCAGCAGCGGCAGGGCGCGGCGGAAGCTCGCGTCGAATTCCACCGGCAGGGTGACGACGTGCACAAGGATCGACAGTGCGAAGAGCATCACGCCAAGAAACACCTGGACCAGCAGTACGCCCGGGACCTTCACGAGCGCCGTGACGAGCGGTGCCGCCAGCATGACCACCGCGGCAACCCTCTCCATGCGCACGGCCTGCTGCGCCAGCCGCGTGCGCGCCTGTAGCGGCGCGTAGCCGGTGGCATCCTGCATCGCATGGCCCGTCTCGTGCGCCGCAATCACGACCGCCGCGAGCGAGCGGCCGTGAAAATGCTGCGGCGAGAGGCGCACGGCCTTGCGCTGCGGATCGTAGTGATCGCCACGGTCGGTTTCCTCGACCTTGACGCTGGTCAGGCGCATGGCGTCGAGCACGTGCCGGGCGAACTCCCCGCCCGTGCCGGGAAAATCCGCGCGGTCCCGGGAGTGGCGCTCGATGGTGCGCTTGACCCACAGCTGCGGCACTACCGACAGGGCGAGGATCAGCACCAGCAGGACTAGCAGCGCGGCCACGGTCCACCCCCCGCTCGAAGCCGATTTGTGGCCGCGCCGGCGCGCGGAGCCACGCTCAGCCCCAGACCTCGCGGGCGATCTCGACGATCATGCCGAGCTTGGCCCACTGCTGCTCCTCCGTCAGGATGTTACCCTCTTCCGTGCTAGCGAACCCGCACTGTGGGGACAAGCAAAGCTGCTCGAGCGGCGCGAACCGGGCCGCTTCCTCGATGCGGCGCAGAATCGCGTCCTTGTTTTCGAGCGCGCCGCTCTTGGAGGTGACGAGGCCGACGACCACCCGTTTTTTTCCCCGCGGGAGGAAGCGCAGCGGCTCCAGTCCGCCGGCGCGCTCGCTGTCGTACTCGAGGAAGTAGCCGTCGTAATTGACGCCGCCGAGCAGCAGCTCGGCGATCGGCTCATAGCCGCCTTCCGAGATCCAGGTGGAGCGGAAGTTGCCGCGACATACGTGCGTCGTAATCGTCATATCCGCCGGCTTGGCACGCAGCGCCGTGTTGATCGTCTGCGCGTAGCGGGATGCCAATCCTTCGGCGTCCTCACCCCGCGCGCCCGCCTGCCGCAGCTGCTCCTTGGAGCACAGGTAGGCCCACACCGTGTCGTCGAGCTGCAGATAGCGGCAACCGGCAGCGTAGAACGCCCCGATCGCATCGGCGTAGAGCTGAGCCAGATCGGCGAAGAATTGGTCGAGGTCGGGATACACCTCTTGGCTGATCGCCTGGCGCCCGCCGCGGAAGTGCATCACCGACGGGGAGGGAAGCGTCATCTTCGGCACCGCCGCAGTTATCGACTTCAGGAACGCGAAGTG
>JBPYEF010000081.1:0-7999 GCA_051985875.1 Hyphomicrobiaceae bacterium | reverse complement strand
CCCCAACAGATCGTCGAGGCGGTTGCCAACGGCGATGCTGAGCTCGCGGTATTTCTGCTCAACGTCCTGGCGGACCGCCGCCTGGACGTGGTCGGGCCGTTCCCCTCTGAAGTACAGCGACACGTCGTGTACGCAGCCGGTGTCGCGGCAGATACCGGGCGCCCAGACGTCGCACGGGCGTTCATCGCGCATCTGCTGGCGCCGGCGGCGGCGGCGGTGATCACGGCCAAGGGGATGGTGCCCGGCTGAGGCGAACGCCGGAGGGGCAGGCGGGAACTTACCGGCAGCATCGGCGGAGCGCTAGAGGTGCTCGATGTAGCGGACCATGCGTCCGCGCATTTTCTCATCGGGCAGACGGCCGCGCAGCACGGTCATGTTGTCCTGCATGTGCTCAACGCGCCGCGTGGCGGGGATCGCGCAGGTGACGGCCGGATGCGAGATGATGAACTTCAGGAGATACTGCGCCCAGCTCGTGCAATCGATCTCCGCCGCCCATGGAGGCAATGGCTGCCCCTTCAGCTTCTCGAACAAGGCTCCCTCGGCAAACGGCCGATTGACGATGACGGCGAGTTTGCGCTCGGCCGCGATCGGCAGCAGGCGCTCCTCGGCCTCGCGCTCCATTACGTTGTAGGTGAACTGCACGAAATCGATGGGCTCGCTCTGCATAATCTCTTCGCACGCGCCGTAGCGCCAACCCTGCGTGGACGTGATGCCGATGTAGCGCACGCGTCCCTGCGCTTTCATCGCCTTCAGGGTTTCGATGTGAGTGCTCCAGTCGAGAAGGTTGTGGATTTGAATGAGATCGAAACGATTGATGCCCCACAGCTCGCGCGAGGATTCCATCTGGTGCACGCCCAGTGCCTTGAGCACCGTCCAAACCTTGGTGGCGGAGAACAACGCAGTTCTGTTCTTCACGTGCGCCAGACAGTACCCGATGACCTCTTCGGAGGAGCCGTACATGGGGGAGGAATCGACCATCGCGCCGCCCTGGTCGAAGAAGGTTTGCATGACCCGCGCGCAGTCCGCGCGTAGCCGTTCGTCACCGCCGACGTTGAAGGTGATCCAGGTACCCAGGCCGATAGCGGGAATGCGCTCGCCGGTGGAGGGAATGGTGCGCGTCAGGATGGGCGCGGCCGCCGCGTCGCCGTGGGAGCATGCCGGCATCGTCGCCGCGGCGGCAAGCGAGCCCATGAATGTGCGGCGCGTGAGGTGATGCATCGTTTCCCAATGGCACGTTTGCCAGTTGCTGGCAACGGGGGCGCCGCCACCCGCGATCGCAAACGGTGGACACGCCGCGACATTGCCGACACGCTCCCTTGCCGCACCGCGGCGGTTGTGCATTGCCGCCGCAATTGCCATTGTTTGCGCGCGCGAATCGCGCCTCGCCTTCGCGGGCGGCGCTCGCGTGTCCGCAGTACTTTACGCGCACCCATAGCCTGGCGCGCACACGGTCTGCCCGCTCGCCAGCCGCTCGATGCTGACGGCGACGCCGTAAACGGCGTGCAGGGCTTCCGCCGTCAGCACATCGCTCGGTTGCCCGGTCGCAACAAGCGCGCCATCGCGCATCAGCATGACCCGGGTGGCGATGGCGAAGGCATGATCGGGATCATGCGTCGAGAGCACGATCCCGGCGCCGCGATGCGCAAGACCCTTCACCTCAGTCAAAACGCGAACCTGATTGCCGAAGTCGAGGCTCGCAGTCGGCTCGTCCATGACGATCAGCGGTGCCGACTGGGCGATGGCGCGCGCAATGGTGACGAGCTGACGCTGGCCGCCGGATAGGCGCGTCACGTCGCGTTCCGCCAAGTCGGCGATGCCGAGCTCGGCAAGCGCGCTCAGAGCGACGCGCCGGTCCTCGGAACTCGGCCCCGCGAACATCCCGCGGTGTGCGACCCGGCCCATCAGCACGAGGTCGAGCGCGCTATAGGGGAAAGGTGCGGCCTGCGCCTGCGGCACGTAGGCCATGCGGCGCGCAAGCTCGGGCCGTGGCAGGCTGGCAACGGGATCGCCGCCGATGCGCACCTCTCCCCCCTGCGGCGGCAGCAGCCCGAGCAGGGTCTTGAACAGGGTGCTCTTGCCACATCCGTTGGGCCCGAGCAGGCACAGCACTTCGCCCGGGTGCACGGTGAAGGTCGCATTGCTCCCTACGGTGCGCTCGCGGTAGCCGAAGGCCAGTGCGCGCGCATCGAGTCTCATGCTGTGCTCCGGCCGCGGCGCAGCAACCAGAGGAAGAATGGCGCACCGACCACGGCGGTGAGGATGCCGATCGGCACTTCGATGCGCGCGAGTGAACGCGCGAGAGTATCGACCAAGACCACGTACGCCGCCCCCAGCAGCATCGCAGCCGGCAGCAGCCGCTGAAAGTTCGGCCCAATCAGCATGCGTGCGATGTGCGGGATGATGAGACCGACCCAGCCGATTACGCCGGAGATGGCCACAACGCTCGAGGTCATCAGGGTCGCGGCGGCGATCACGAGCGCGCGCAGGCGCGTCACCTCGAGGCCGAGCGACTTGGCCTCATCGTCGCCGAGCGAAAGCACGTTGATGCGCCAGCGCAGCAGAACCAACGGCACGAGGCCAAGCGCTACGCCGGGCAGCATGCTCGCGACCTGCCCGGCGCGCACGCTGGCGAGGCTGCCGAGCAACCAAAACGTGATTGCCGGCAGCTGGTCGTAGGGATCGGCCAGGACCTTCAACAACGATAGCGCCGCCCCGGCAAGCGCACCTACCACGACACCCCCGAGCACCAGTACCAGCGTCGGATCGCGGCCGCGCACCGCGGCGGCAATGGTGAACACCAGGGCGACGGTAGTAAGACCGCTGGCGAAGGCGAGCACGTGGATGACTGCCACCGGCAGCGACAGGTAGATGCCGATTACCGCGCCCAGTCCGGCGCCCGCCGAGACACCGAGCACGTCGGGCGATACCAGCGGATTGCGGAAGATCCCCTGATACACCGCCCCGGCGGCGGCGAGTGCAGCGCCGACCAGAAGCCCGGCGAGCACCCTCGGGCCGCGAATTGCCAGAATGACGCGCTCCTCCGGCGTGTGCGGGGGAAGACCAGCGGCGAAGCGCGCGACGGCGGCACCGAGCCCGTCGAGGCCAACCGGAAAGGCGCCGACCATCAGGCCGACCGCGGCCGCGAGCACGACCGCCAAGGCGAGCCCCAAAATCACCAGTTTGGGTTGCGCGCTCATGGCTGCGGCGCGGCCGGTGGCCTACCATCCGCCCAGGCGATCAGGCTGTCGAGGTCGGCTTCGCTCACATCGACATGGTAGAAGAGCTTATAGAAGGCCCGCGTTTCCGGGCGAATTGCGAACGGAAAGCGCGCGCCGTGCAGCAGGTTGGCGAGCCAGGAGAGGCCGATCAGGCGATTGACGGAGGGCGGCCGGTCGATCCAACCGAACGGCGCCGTCGGCGCAAGGTGCACGCGCTGCTCCTGCACCGCCTTGAGTCCAAGCCATAGCGGATCGCGCGTGTGTTGCAGCGATGCATGGAAGTTTCTGTCCCAGGTGATGATAATGTCGGGGTTCCACAGCAACAGTTGCTCGGGCGAGACGTTGGCGATGCCGCGGCGTTGGTCCTGCGCATCGGCGACGTTGCGCCCCCCCGCGCGCTCGATGATCTCGGTGTTGATTGAGCCCTTGAGCCCGGTCTCGAGCCCGTTGGCACCGCGGGCGAGATAGACGCGCGGGCGCGCCGCCTCTGGGAGATCGGCGAGCGCCTGGTCGAGGCGTCGGAACAGTTGCGCGGCATAGTCGGCGAGCACCTCGCCGCGCTCTTGTGCCGCGAGCAAGTCCCCAAGCGCGCGAAGCGCCGTGTCCGTGGCTGCAAAGCGGCCGTCGAGCAGTGCATAGGGAATGCCCGTGCGCTCCTGCACCGCGTCCGCGAGCGAGGCGAAGGTTGGGCGCACCGAACCGAAGTCGAGGATCAGGTCGGGCTTGGATCGCAGCACCAGCTCGATATTCGCGGAGTCACCCCGTCCGGTCAGCAAGCCGACCTCCGGCAGGTCGCGCTGAGCCGCAGCGATGTAGGGTCGCTCTTCCGGCCGCAACGCACGCGGCCAGCCGACCATGGCATCGGGGCGCATGACGTAGAGCGCGACCGCGGCCGGCCCGCCGGCGGCGAATACCTTGCCGACGCGCTCGGCGAGCGTGATGGTGCGCCCCGCCGAGTCGGTAAACGCCCGGGCAGCACGTGCCTTGCAGCTCGCGAGGCCGAACCATGCGCCGGCTCCTGCAAGCAGCGCGCGGCGGTCCATTTCCGTCATCGGCCCCTCGCGGCGCCCACCCGTAGCGCGCGGTAGCGCGCCGATCGTTCCGGGCAGCCGCCGCTTGGCCAAAGCGGTCGGCGTTCTTGCTCGGCGGCGAAAGCCGTTGCGGCGGGCTCGACAGCCGCGACCGGACGGCTCAGCGGCGTTGCCCCGCTCGCGAAACCTTGCTTCGGCATCAGCCTGCCCCGCCGGCGCGCGCGTACGCTGCATCGATCAGGCGCACGGCTTTCAGCAAGTCGTGCACGCTGATGGGCGGGGGCGCGCCCTGCCGCCACCGATCGAGGGCGTCAGCCAATGCGACGCGGTAGGGCTGGGTGATTTCCTCGCCGCGAAACGTCTCATCCCCCTCGGACGTGGCGAGCTTCAGGATGCCGTCCTTCATGGTCAGGATGGCGTCGCGGCCGGCTATCTTCCATTCGCCATCCGTGCCGGTGCGCGGAAAGACATTGCCGACCTCGACGGTGCCAAGAATGCCGCTCGCCGAACGCAACAACACCGAGGCGTAATCCTCAACCGCGCACGCATGTGCGCGCCGACTGAGCTGCGCGCCCGTGACCTCGGCCTGCTCGCCGGTGAGGTAGAGAAACATGTCCAGCCCGTGCGCGCCGAGGTTTCTGAGACAACCGCCGCCCGCCTCGGCGGGATCGAGCATCCAGGCGCAATCCCAGGCGGGATAGCGCGCCGGCCCCGGCCGGTTGATCCGCACGTAAATGTGCGACAGCGGGCCGAAGCGCTCGGCCGCGAGCAGCGCGCGGGCGCGCGCCGCAAACGGCGCGTAGCGCTGGGCCAGCGGGACGGCGACGAACACGCCGAGCCGAGCCACCTTCGTGGCCAACGCCTCGACCTCGGAAGCGTTGATGCCCATGGGCTTTTCCATCAAGAACGGATAGCCCAGATCAAGCAGGTCGTGGGCGATGGCGGCCATCTGCCGGTGCCGGCCGAGCGCCACGACGAAGTCCGGGCGGGTCGCCGCCAACATCGTGCGGTAGTCGGTAAAGGTCGGCGGATTGCCCACCGCGGCGGCGCGCTTGGCAACGAGGCCGGCATCGGCGTCTTGGATGGCAACCAGCTCGACGTCGGGCATGGCGACGAGATGTTGCAGATAGGCGGCATCGTTCAGCGCATGCCAGTGGCTGACCTCGATGGCGGCGATGCGAGTGCTCATTGGCGTCCTCTTCGTCACATGGATTGTCGCGGGGCCTTGTCACACTGGTGTTGTCACAATGGCGTCGTCACAATGGCGTGTCACATGGCGATGTCATGTGGCGGTGTCATGTGGCGGTGTCACCGCCCCATTGCCGAGCCTCGCGGCGTGCCAGGCGCGCTCGGCATGCGCGGGATGAACGTGGACGGCCCGGACACGGACGGCTTACATATGATCGGCATGGACATGAACGGCCCGGACATGAATGGCAAGGGCAGGGGGCTTGATCAGCTGGCAACGACCCTGATGGGGCGCTTGGGTTGTCGGTGCCGGGGGCTTGGCCGCGAAATCGCCGCGACGATCGCCTGGTGTTGGCATGGTACATGCGGCGGCGGGCAGATCGAAGCGCTAAGTGCAGAGCGAAGCGTTACGTGGCGGCACGGCAGACCAGGAGCGGGGGCGCTTGCGGCCGACGCGTCGGCTGAGTACGCCTACTGGCGATGCAGACGCTTGGCGCCGGTCACCGCACCGCCATTGGCCGCCCGTTAGGGTGGTGGCGACCGTGCCCTTCAGCACCCAACGCGCTATGGCCAATTGGCATTGGCCAAGAAAGGAGATCGGATGGCTCGCGTTTCGGCCCCCGCCCACTCGCCCCGGCAGGCAAACGCAGGAGCGCTGCGCGTGTTGCGCAAAATGTATGTCCAGGTCGTCATCGCCGTCATAGCCGGCGCCTGGCTGGGCTATGGCCATCCCGAGCTTGCCATCGCACTGAAACCGCTCGCCGACGCCTTCATCAAGGCGATCCGGATGATCGTCGCGCCGATCATCTTTACGACCGTGGTCGTCGGCATCGCCCGGATGGAGGATTTGCGCCGGGTCGCCAGCGTGGGGCTCAAGTCGCTGCTCTATTTCGAAACCGCATCGACGCTGGCGCTGATCATCGGCATCGTGGTGGGCAATCTTTGGCCGATCGGCTCGGGCATGAATATCGACCCGGCAACGCTCGATGCGCACAGCGTGGCGAGCTACACGGCCGCCGCCAAGTCCATGACGATCGTCGAATTCCTGCTCAGCATCATTCCTGCGAGCTTTCTTGAACCCTTCGTCAAGGGCGACCTGTTGCCCGTGCTGTTCGTCGCCGTCCTGTTTGGCCTCGGTCTGGCACGGATGGGGGAGCAGCGCCGACAACTGGTCGGCATCATCGATCAGATCGCACAGGGCCTGTTCGGCGTGGTCGGCATCATCATGCGGTTCGCTCCCATTGGCGCATTCGCGGCCATGGCCTTCACGATCGGCAAGTTCGGGCTGCGATCGCTGCTTGATCTCGGCCAGCTGGTGGCCGGCGTATACGTCGTCAGCTTTCTGTTCGTGGTTCTGGTGCTCGGATTGTTCTTGCGGATTGCGGGTTTCCGCCTGTGGCGCGTACTCGATTACTTCAAGGACGAGATCCTGTTCGTGTTTGCGGCAACCTCGGCCGAGACCATGCTCCCGCGCGCGATGCAGAAGCTCGAACGGCTTGGCTGCCGCAAGGAGGTGGTCGGCCTGGTTATGCCGTCCGGGTTCTCCTTGAATATGGACGGCACGGCAATCTACATGACCATGGCCGTGCTCTTCGTCGCGCACGCGACCAATACGCACCTTTCCCTCGAGCAGCAACTGATGGTGCTGTT
Organism: Hyphomicrobiaceae bacterium; assembly: GCA_051985875.1. GTDB lineage: Bacteria > Pseudomonadota > Alphaproteobacteria > Rhizobiales > Hyphomicrobiaceae > AWTP1-13. The sequence continues at coordinate 912 of JBPYEF010000081.1, read as the reverse complement.
CATCATGCTGTTCACCTCCAAGGGTGCGGCGGGCGTAACCGGCGGCGGCTTCGTGGCGCTCGCCGCGACCATGCCGGTCATCGACGTGCTGCCGATCGGCGGATTGGCGCTGCTGTTTGCGGTCGACCGCTTCATGGCCGAGATCAGGGCGGCGACCAACCTCACCAGCAACATCATCGCCACGCTTGTCGTCGGCCGTTGGTCGGCTGCGGTCGACCCGAAGCAGGCGATGGCGATCATGACCGGGGCGCGCGAGACCGCCGATCCTCCCGTGGCCGAGGAGCAGCGCGCCGCCACGGCCTGACGGCGTCGGTCCGGCCAGCGGTACGCCCGCAACGACCGCCCGGCGCATGTCCCCCGCGCGCCAAGAGGTGTTCGCGCGCGCATGGCGACTTGCCAGCGCGCGCCTCACGTGCGATGCGCTTAGCTGAGCGCGTGCGCAAGATGCGGCATCCTCGCGCCGCGTGCATCGAGCGGGAGCAGCAGATGGTATTCGATCTGATCATCCGCGGCGGCACGGTAGCGACGGCCGCAGACACCTTTGCCGCCGACGTCGGTATCCGCAACGGCAAGGTCGCGGCCCTCGCCGGCGAGCTTGAGGGCGCGCGCGAAGTGTTCGATGCCAGGGGCAAGCTCGTGCTGCCCGGCGGCATCGACAGCCACGTCCACATCGCACAGCCGAGCGCACCCGGGATCGTCATGGCCGATGATTTTGCGAGCGCCACGCGCGCCGCGGCATTCGGGGGCAACACGCTGGTGATGCCATTCTGCCTGCAGCAAAAAGGCGAGGGCCTGCGCGCGGCGCTGCAGGACTACCACAAGCGCGCACAGGGCAGCTGTCACATCGATGTCAGCTTTCATTTGATCATCTCCGATCCGACGCCATCGGTTGTCGGCCAGGAACTGCCGGCC
>JBPYEF010000080.1:0-5155 GCA_051985875.1 Hyphomicrobiaceae bacterium | reverse complement strand
AACGCGCTCTTGCCCTCGAGACTGGTCGTCACGGGAATGGCGAGCAGCTCGGCGAGCTGTCTGAGTTCCTCCCAGGCCTCGGCCCAGTGCACACCCTGACCCGCGTACAGGACCGGCCGCTTGGCAGCGAGGAGCATTTTGGCGGCGGCGGCGATCGCTTCCAGATCGGTGCCCGTGCGCACCCTGCCGGGACAGGCGTAATCCTTGACGTCGACTTCCTCCGACCACAAATCGTTTGGCACCTCGACGAGGACGGGCCCGCCGCGTCCCGAGCGCAGCCGCTGGAATGCCCGGCGCATCACGTTCGGCAGCTCCTTGGCAGAGGTCACCGGCTCTGCCGACTTGGTGATGCTGCGCATGGAAAGCGCCGCGTAGTAGTTGCGCTCAATCCAAGCCATGCGCCGTGCGTAGCCCATGGGCATCACCAGGATCGGCACGGATTCGCTGTAGGCCTGCGCCACGCCGCCGTACGCGTTCTCCGTGCCGGGTCCATGCTGCATGACGAACACCCCGAGCTTGCGGCCGGAGGTAACGCGTGAGATCGCGTCCGCCATGTGCAACCCGGTGCGTTCCTGGCGCACGATGATCGGGCGCAGGCCGGCGGCCGCGCCGCGCTCTAAGATGTGGTTGACGGGATAGCCAATGACCCATTCGACATTTTCCCGTCTCAGGATCTCGGCGATGGCATCGGCGGTCTTCATCGTCCGTTCCGCCCTCCCGGCGTGCGTTGCCCAACGTGGCGAGCCTATGATGATCTAAGATCCGCGTCGAGGGGAACCGCGGCGGGCTGCTTGCCCAGACCTCATCACCCCGCATGTCCCCTTTCGCCCCCATTACACCGTCTTGGCCACGCCCTTTTGGCCACGCGCTATTGGCTCTGCGCCATTGGCCCCGCGCTATTGGTACGAGCGAGCACCACATGGTGCTCGAGGGCATCTGCCACGCGCGCATGGTCGGGCTGCCGAGCGGCCTCGGCGGGTTGCCTGCGCGCATGCGCGGCATCTTTCTTGTTCAACGGGCAAGGGCCGCTTCAACGGGCAAGGGCCGCTTCAATGGGCAAGGACCGCTTGAATGGGCAAGGGCCGCTTCAACGGGTGAGGGCCGCAACACCGCGGGCATCCCATACGTTGATCGGCGCGTTCACGGCGGGGCATCGCGTCCCTCTCGCCGGCGGCACCTGCTGGGACATCGCCGCCGCGGACAACCGCCGCACGTCTCGAGCGGCAAAGCAGGGTGTTCGTGGGCCGGGAGCTCCGACTGTCTGCGATCCCGCAGCGCTTGTGCGGCGCAAACGGTGAAGCGGGTCGGTGAGGGCGATGGTGGCTCAATCGGCCGCTCGCAGGGGCGCCGGCAACGCGCGCGGCGCCGAAAGCTTGGGCCAAGGGCGAGCGCTCGGGTGGGGGGCAAGGCTAACGATTGCAGAGGAGCGGAGGCTGAGCACCGCCTGCCCGCGCTACCGCCCGCGGTTGCCTGCCGCCGCAGTTTACCCTGTCCTCGGCGCGTGCGCGTCCGAACGCTACATTGACCATGGAGCGGCGGCCTGTTTTGATGGCATGAGATAGGCCTAGCGCATGTCCGAGGGCAGCGCCTGTCCGTCGAGGCCCGAAGGGAGGCACCCCCATGCACGAGCAGGAGCTCCGCGATCTGATCGCCGACGTCAAGCAAAACAGGATGTCGCGACGCGCCTTCGTCACCCGGATGGTGGCGCTCGGCCTGACCGCACCGATGGCCGCCGCCATGCTGGCCCACGGCGGTGTCGCGGTAGCGCAAAGCGATTTCGTGTATGCCCCAAAGCAGCGCGGCGGCGGCGGTCCCCTGAAGGTCCTCTGGTGGCAGGGCGCAACATTGCTCAATCCACATTTTGCCGTCGGCACCAAGGACCAGGACGGATCGCGCATCTTCTATGAACCCCTCGCCAGCTTTGACGGTGAAGGCAATCTGGTCGCCAACCTCGCGGCTGAGATCCCGAGCCGCGACAACGGCGGCCTTGCCGCCGACGGGCGCTCCGTCGTCTGGAAGCTCAAGCAGAACGTGACGTGGCACGACGGCACGCCCTTCACCGCCGACGACGTCGTGTTCAACTGGGAGTACGCGCGGGACCCGGAAACGGCCGCCACCACCATCACATCCTACAAGGACATCACGGTCGAGAAGATCGACACCCATACCGTGCGCGTGACCTTCCCGAAGCCGACGCCGTTCTGGGCCGACCCCTTCGTGGGCACCGTCGGGATGCTGATCCCCAAGCACCTGTTCGAGCCCTATCGCGGCGCCAAGTCGCGCGAGGCACCGACCAACCTGAAGCCGGTCGGCACCGGCCCCTACCGCTTCGTCGACTTCAAGCCCGGCGATCTCGTCAAGGGCGAGCTCAATCCCAACTATCACGTGCCGAACCAGCCGTTCTTCGACAGCATCGAGATGAAGGGCGGAGGAGACGCAGTGTCCGCCGCCCGCGCCGTGATCCAGACGGGCGAGTACGATCTGGCGTGGAATTTGCAGGTCGAGGACGAGATCCTTCTCAAGCTCGAGCAGGGTGGCAGGGGACGGGCGGTGATCGTGCCCGGCGGCAACATCGAGCACATTCAGCTGAACAGCACCGATCCCTGGACCGAGGTCGACGGCGAGCGCTCGAGCATCAAGACCAAGCACCCGCTGCTGACGGATCCCGCCGTGCGCAAAGCGCTCAACCTGCTGGTCGACCGCGGCTCGGTCGAGAAGTTCATCTATGGCCGGACCGGTATCGCTACGGCGAACTTCCTCAACAACCCGGAGCGCTTCCGCTCCAAGGCGACCAAATGGCAGTTCAGCATCGAGCAGGCGAACGCGCTGCTCGACGCGGGCGGCTGGGCGCGCGGCGCCGACGGCATCCGCAGTAAGGACGGCAAGCGCCTGAAGCTCGTGTACCAGACCTCGATCAATGCGCCGCGCCAGAAGACCCAGGCGATTGTCAAGCAGGCGTGCCAGAAGGCCGGTATCGACGTCGAGCTCAAGTCGATCACCGCCTCGGTGTACTTCTCCTCCGACGTGGCCAATCCGGACACCTATACGAAGTTCTACACGGACATCCAAATGTACACGACGACGATGACACAGCCCGATCCGGGGCTGTTCATGAAGCAATTCGCGTCCTGGGAGGTGGCCAACAAGGACAACAAATGGCAGGGGCGCAACATCACGCGCTGGCGCAGCGAGGAGTACGACGCCACCTTCCGATCCACCGAGAACGAGCTCGACCCGGTGAAGCGCGCGGCGCTGTTCATCAAGCTCAACGAGCTGGTGGTCGGGGACGTAGTCGTCATCCCGGTCGTCTATCGCCCCGCCGTGTACGCCCTGAAGCACAAGTTCAAGGCGCCGCTCAGCGGCTGGGACAGCACCTTCTACAACCTGCAAGCGTGGTACCGCGAGGCGTGAGCATGGTGCTTCCGGCGGCAGGCCGAGATCGCGCATGGGCTCATATCTGGTCAGGCGACTGCTGATTGCCGTTCCGAGCCTGCTCGGCATCAGCATCGTCTTGTTCACCGTGCTGGCCTTGGCGCCGGGGGATCCGTTCGGGGAGCTCGCAACCAACCCCAATGTGCCACCGGAGGTAAGCCAGGCGCTGCGCCTCAAGTTCGGGCTCGACGACCCAGTGCCCGTGCGCTATCTGCACTGGATCACGGCCATGCTGCACGGTGACTGGGGATTTTCCTTTGTCAGCCGGGTCAATGTCGACCAGCTGATCTTGCAGCGCCTGCCGGCGACGCTGTTTGTGATCGGCGCAGCGCAGCTGCTGGCGTTGGCGATTGCACTTCCCGTCGGCGTCTATGCGGCGACCCGGCCCTACTCGCTGTTCGATCAGATCGCCAACACGCTGGCGTTCGTGGGCTTTTCCCTGCCGACGTTCTTCACCGGACTGCTGTTCATTCTGCTATTCTCGATCCACCTCGACTGGCTCCCGTTCGTCTACCGTGCCGACATCGATGCGACGGGCTGGCGATGGTACCTCGAGAATGCCCGCCAGGCGGCGATGCCGGTCGCGGTTCTCGGCCTTTTCCTCGGCGCTTCACTCACCCGCTACGTGCGTTCCGCGGTGCTCGACGTGATTCGCCTCGACTATGTGACCACCGCCCGGGCCAAGGGACTGGGCGAGCGCCGCGTGGTCGTCAAGCATATCGTGCGCAATGCGCTCATTCCCGTGGTGACGCTGGTTGCGCTGCAGATGCCCGCCGTGTTCGGCGGCGCCATCGTCACCGAGCAGATCTTCCGCATTCCCGGCATCGGTTCGCTGCTGATCAGCTCCATACTCGCCAACGACACGCCCGTCGTCATGGCGGTCACGTTCGTGTTCGCCTGTCTCGTCGTCCTCTTCAATCTCGTCGCAGATCTCCTCTATGGTTGGCTTGACCCGCGCATCACCTACCGCTGACGTCGCGGGGGTACCGGAACAGCAGCGGCGCCGCGTGTCGCCTGCGCTCGACGCTTGGCGGCGCTTCCGCCGCCATCGCCTGGCCGTCGCCAGCCTGGCGATCCTGTTGGTCATCGTCGCTGCCGTCGTGCTGGGACCGTGGCTGTGGCCGCTGGCGATCAACGACATCGACTTCTCGGCGCGCCTTGCCGAACCTACCTGGAGTCACCCGTTCGGCACCGACGACCTTGGCCAAGACCTGTTGGCGCGCATGCTCTATGGCGGGCGCATATCGCTGGCGGTCGGGCTCGCCGCGATGTTTATCGCCACCGTCGTCGGAGCCGTAGTTGGCGCCGTCGCCGGCATGTCGCGCGGCTGGACCGGGGCGGGGCTGATGTGGCTGACCGACCTGTTCTTGTCGCTGCCGCAGCTGCCGCTGCTGCTGCTGGTGATCTACCTGTTTCGGGATTGGCTCACGGCGCTGCTCGGTCCCGAGGGCGGCGTGTTCGTGCTCGTGGTCATCGTCATCGGCGGGCTGCGCTGGATGCCGGTCGCGCGCCTCGTGCGTGCGCAATTCTTGTCGTTGCGCGAAAAGGAGTTCGTCGAGGCGGCACGCGCGCTGGGTGCTTCCCGGCTGCGCCAGGTCGTGCGCCATATCCTGCCGAATGCGCTCGGTCCCGTGATCGTCGCGGCAACCATCGAGGTTGCGCAAGCGATCATCGCCGAGTCGACGCTGTCGTTTCTCGGCCTCGGCTTTCCGCCGGACATACC
>JBPYEF010000079.1:0-8337 GCA_051985875.1 Hyphomicrobiaceae bacterium | reverse complement strand
GGCAAGGACCTGGTGGCTCATCTGGTCGAGATAACCGACGGCGGCGCCGACTACAGCTTCGAGTGCGTGGGCCACGTGGATCTCATGCGCCAGGCGCTGGAATGCTGCCATCGCGGCTGGGGCACCTCCGTGATCATCGGTGTGGCCGAAGCGGGCAAGGAGATCGCGACGCGGCCGTTCCAGCTCGTCACGGGGCGCGTGTGGAAAGGCAGTGCGTTCGGTGGCGCGCGCGGGCGCACCGACGTGCCGAAGATCGTCGACTGGTACATGGACGGCAAGATCGCCATTGATCCCCTGATCACCCACACCATGCCGCTCGAGGACATCAACCGGGCATTCGCACTGATGCACGCGGGAAAGAGCATTCGCAGCGTCGTCGTTTACTGAATGCGTGCGGCTCCCGCAGAGCCGCGTGGCGGTCGCGCGCTCTAGGCGCGCGCGTCGCTGAGCGCCTTGCGCGTGGGCGCTTGCGCCTTGTCGGCGTGGTGGTCCGGTGGCGGCGAGAGGCGCAGGATTTGGGACTTGCTGGGACCAAGGGCATGCGCGCCTTGAGGTGGATCGGCGGGCTGATCGCGCTCGGCATCGCGCTGGCGCTTGTCGCCCTCGCTGTTGCCGGTATCCTCTTGATGAACACCGTCGCCCCGGCGTCGGGCACGCTGACCATCGCCGGCCTGTCCGCGCCCGTCGAGGTCGTGCGCGACCGCGAGGGCGTGCCGCATATCTTCGCCGCGACGGTCGACGACCTCGCGCTGGCGCTCGGCTTCGTACACGCACAGGATCGCCTGTGGCAGATGGAGCTCACGCGGCGTGCCGGGCAGGGACGGCTGTCGGAGATCTTCGGCGAGCGCACCTACACGACCGATGTGTTCCTGCGCACGCTCGACCTTTATGGCTATGCCGAGCGCTCGCTCGCGGCGCTCGATCCCGCAGCGCAACGCATGCTCGCCGCCTATGCACAGGGCGTCAACGCCTTCCTGGCCCGTCCGACGGGGTTGCTCGAGCCGCGCCTGCCACCCGAGTTTCTGCTGCTGCGCCACACGCCCGAGCCCTGGCGCCCCGCCGACACGGTGGTGATCGCCAAGCTGATGGCCCTCGACCTCAGCGGCAACCTCAATTTCGAGATGATGCGCCTTGCCCTGGCAGCGGAGGGGCTGACCGCCCGCGAGATCGAGGACGTGATGCCTCCCAGCGACGGCGCGCCGCCGCTTCCCGAGTTCGCCGCGCTCTATCCGCTGCGGCGCCCCGATCCGGCACGGCGCGCGGAGCTTGCGACCTACCCCCGCGGTGGCGCCTCCAACAACTGGGTCGTCGCCGGCAGCCGCACGGTGAGCGGCAAGCCGCTGCTCGCCAACGATCCGCATCTGCGACTCAGCGCACCGTCGATCTGGTACCTGGCACACTTGGCGCTCGAGCGACCCGGTGAGCAGGCCGTAAACTTCGCCGGCGCGACGCTTGCGGGCACGCCGTCGGTGGTGCTCGGGAGGGGAGACCACATCGCCTGGGGGTTCACCAACACCGGCACCGACGTCGAGGACGTGTTCATCGAGAAGCTCAACCCGGACGATCCCAACGCGTACTTGACGCCCACGGGATGGCAACGCTTCAAGAGCGAACCGATGGCCATCGCCGTCAGGGGAGCGGGCGTGCGCACCGTCGAGCGGCGGAGCACCAGACACGGCCCCGTGCTGCCGGGCTTCTATCGCAATCTCGAAGGCATGCTCGCGCCAGGCTATGTGGCGGCGCTGCAATGGGTCGCGCTCAGCGACGACGATACGACGATCACGGCCGGCATGTTTGCCGCCAACGTGAACACCGTCGCCGACTACATTGAGCGCGTGCGCCGCTACGTCGTGCCGATGCAGAGCATGGTGGTCGCCGACGACATTGGCAACATTGCGATGATCGCGCCCGGGCGCGTGCCGGTACGCGATCCGGCCAACAAGGTGATGGGCCGCGCGCCCGTGCCGGGCTGGGACCCAATCTACGACTGGAAGGGCTACCTTGCCTTCGAGGATCTGCCGCGCGAGGAGAACCCACCGGGGGGTGCGATCGGCACGGCGAACGCGCGCATCGTTCCACTCTCCTATCCGCATCTGCTGACGCTGGACTGGGATCCGGCGTTTCGCCAGCAGCGCATCGACCAGTTGGTGCTCAGTCGCGGCGGTCACGATCTGGCGAGCATGCGTGCCGCGCAGGCCGATACGCTTTCGCTCGCGGCCTTGCGCCTGAAGGCACTGATGATCGCGGCGGCGCGCGGTGCTGGAAGCGCCGAGGAGGGTGCCTTGCAGAAGCTCGCGGCATGGGACGCGCGCATGGACGCCGACGCGGCCGAGCCGCTGATGTTCATGGCCTGGGTGCGCGAGAGCGTGCGGGCCATCTACAAGGACGACCTGCACGGCGCCTTCGAGCAGTTCTTCGACATGCGCGCCCCGGCCCTTATTCGGCTGCTCGAGGGGCGGGCAACGAGCCGCGATTGGTGCGATGACCGCACGACGCCGGCGCACGAGACGTGCGGGGAAGTGCTCAGTGCGGCGCTCACGGCGGCGCTACGCGAGCTGCGCGCGCGCTACGGCCAGGACCAGAACGCGTGGCGCTGGGGGCCGGTCCACCTGGCGATCGGCCAGCACGCCGCGCTCGGCAGCGTGCCGCTGATCGGTCCCCTGTTCAACGTCGAGGTGCCGAGCCCGGGCGGCGACTACACGCTCGACCGCGGCATCGCCGATTTTCGCAGCAACCAGCCGTTCGCCAACCGCAGCGCCGCGAGCTACCGGGCGATCTACGATTTGGCCGATCTCGACCGCTCGCTGTACATCCAGAGCACGGGCCAGTCGGGCAATCCGCTCTCCTCGCACTACCGCGCGTTCGCCGAACGCTGGGCCAAGGTCGAGTACATCGAGATTCCGACCAACCGCGCGCGCATTGCCGCGATTGCCGCGGGACATTGGCGGCTCAGCCCCGCAGCGGGGACCGAGCCCGCACCCTCGCGCTGAGCGGCTGGCCGGGCGGGGTTTCGCCTCAGCGCAGTCGCCCGCTGGCGTGCGCCAGGAACAGGTAGACGCGCCCGGCGTCGGACACCAGGTGGTCGTGCACCGCGCGGGGATTCTTTTGCTCGACATCGCGCATCAGCCGCTCGTAGTCGGCGAGGAAGCGATCGGCGGTGCGGCGGAAGTCCGTATCGCGCCCGTAGCGTTCGGAGACCTCATCGAAGGTCACCCGGCCCTCGGCCGTATAGATGCTGCGCACCATGATGCCGCGCTGACCGGCGCGGAACCGCGACCAGATCGCCGCTGCCGTGGCGGGATCGAGCGCGCGGGCGATGTTCTGCAGATCGATGACGGGCGTTCTCTCCTTGCCATCCTCATCGCGCGAGGCGCGCGCCAGCAGATCGCCGAGCGACCAGCGTTCGGGACTGTCCGCGGCGATGGGCCCCGTCCCTTGCATCTGCGCGGCGTAGGCCGCGGTGAGCGAAGGTGGAGGTGGAAGCTGAACCTCGGGAGGGATGGGCGGGGCCACATCGCGCCGCTCGCGGCTGGCCAGCGCGCTGAGCTGCTCGAGCGCGCGCAATTGCTCGTTCAGCGCCATGCGCATGGCCTCCGCGCTCTCGCGCGTGGCCGCCGGCAGCTTTTCGGCATCGGCGCGGATGCGTTCCTGCTCGCGCTGCAAGCTGGCCGCGGCGCGCGCCGCCTGGGCGCGTACGTCTTCGGAGGTTTCGCTGAAGCGGTTGGCGATCGCCCCCAGATGCTGCGACACCTCGTTGGAAACGCCCGTAACCTGCGAGCGCATGTCTTCGATGGCGCGCGCCGCCTGGGCGTTGGTCTGCGCGTGCAGGCGCTCGAATTCCGCAATCACCGCTTGCGAATGGGCATCGCTCTGGTGGCGCAGGCGCTCGAGCTCGCCAAGGGCCGACTGCACGTGCCCGGCCGTGCCCTGCGCAAGCTGCTGGATCAGCTGCCGGGCGCGCACCTCGGCATTGCCGATCGTGCCCTCAACGGTCGCCGAATAGCCGCGCATTGCCGCATCGAGCTCGTCGGCCTTGCCCGATATGCGCTGCAGCGTGTCCGAGAGCTCTGCGTGACGCTGCTGTAAGGTCGTGTCGATGCGCCGATTGACGTTCTCGAGCGCGTTTGTCTGATGGTCGAAGCGGTTGGTCACGTTCGAGACCTGGCTGAGCAGGTTTTCCGAGACGTTCTTCAGCAGATCGGCCTGGCCGGAGAGCCCCTCGATCGCCTTCAGCGATTGGCGCGTGATACCCTCGCTCGTTCGGCGCACCGCGTCGATGCCGTGCATCATCGACTGGTCGAGGTTGAGCGCCTGCCGCCCCATGGTGTCGGAGATCGAGCGCACGTGGGTTTCCATGGCAAGGGTCAGCGCGCGCGCCTTCTCGTTCACGGCGCTGTCGATCGCCCTGGTGGTGCGCAGCATCGAGTCTTCGAACAGGGTCAGGCGCTCGGAGAAGGCGGAATCGAGCGCGCGCGTGCGCTCCACCAGCTGCATGTCCAGGGCTTCCGCCCGGTTGGCGAGGGTGGCATCGAGCGCGACCGTATAGTCGTCGAGCACGGCCTGCAGCTGCTGGGTGCGGTTGGCCAGCGCCGTCTCCAGGCTGCCGCTTGCCGTCGCCAGCTGGTTTTCGAGCGCAATGAGGTTCTGGCCCGCCCCCTCGATGATCTTGGCGAGCTTGATCTGCTGCTGTGACAGCTTCTCGATCAAGTTCGGCACCTCGCTGCCCATCGACTTCAAGGTCTCGGCGACCTTGTCGGTCGTGCTGACGAGGGCGTGGCGCTCGCCGACGAGCTCCGTGATCAGGCCCTTGATGCGATGCTCGTTCTCCCCGTAGGACTTCTCCAGCGCTGCGACCTCGTTGTGCACCAGCGCCTCGAGTTCGCCGGCCCGGCCGAGCGCGCGCGAAATCGCCTCGTTCATGAACGAGACTTGGCGGCGCACGGCCTGACCGAGCGAAGCTGCCGACTGCTCCGCGGCGCGATCGGGTTCGGCAAGACGCACCGCCACCTCGGTCATCGCCGAGGACATGAGCTTGAGCTCCTGCGTGCGCCAGGCCAGCAGGGCGAGGAACCAGAATAGGGCGATCGGCAGCACGACGGTCGCGGCCACCACCGCGAGCATCGGGCTCAGCAGCGCCGAGCCGCGCATCGCGTCCTGGCGCAAAAGCACCCAACCGATCAACAAGCCAACGACGAGCCACCCGACCGAGGCGCCGGTAGCGAGGCGAAAGACGTTGCCCGAGGGCTTTTGCTGTAGGGCAAAGATCAGCCCGCCGATCGAGGGGGCGTCGTCGTTGGCGGCAATGCGCGTGCGCGCCGGGCCGGCCGGACGACGCTTGGCGGGGCGGCGGTTCGCCGGGCTCGGGCCGTCGAACGTTGGGCTCACCTGCCCCTCTGCGGTGCTGACCGGCGGCTTGCCGAGCGGCATCGGCAGCGGCGGCGGCGGCGGGGACAGCTCCGGGGGAGGGGGACGCGGCGGATCGGGCCTGCGCACCACGGTCCGCTCGATACGCTCGATGATGCGCTCGCTCAGGCGCTCTTGCGGAGGCTCGCCGAGGCGCTCGGCCGGCGCGCGCTGCGCCGCTTCGCGGGGCGTCTTTCCGTCGTGAGCCATTCCCCGTCCCAATTTCGGCCCGTTACGGCACGCCTGGGCGTGCCGGACGTATAGCGCATGTCCGCGCGGGGGCACAGGCGCGCGGCGTGAAACTCCGTTGAACAGGCGACCCTTGAGCCGGCGCGTACCCACCCCCCCGCGCACCGACCGGTTGTGGCCTAGCTAAGCAGGCAATGGGGCGAAACAAAGATTTGTACGGCAGCGGCACAAGTTAGCCTGTGGGGAGCAATTTTTACCTTTTTCTCGGCACGCGCGAGCGCCTTAATATTGGGTTATCCACCACCGCAGCATGATCGCGAGGCCGTTGGACGCGGCCGCCGCCGTGCAATCGGGACGGTGATTCGCGGGCTGCATTCGGGAGTATGCGTGCGTGGCAGGGGAGCGGGGGGCAGGGACCGCGACGAGCGCGGGGGCGATCGATCGCGACTTCTTGGCGCGGTTCACGCGCGGCGATGCGGCGTTCGAGCGGGAAGTGCTCGAGCTCTTCCGCGCACATCTCCCCCGCAGCTTGGAGCGCCTGCGCGCGGCGTCGGCCTGCGGCTGGAAGGCGGCAACGCATACGATCAAGGGCTCGGCGGCCGCGATCGGCGCTTTTTCGCTGGCGCATGTCGCCGCGCGCGCCGAGGCGATCGACGCTGGCGATGCGACGGCGCGCGCGCATGCGATCGCCGCGCTATCGGCCGCTGCGGCCGAGGTATGCTGCAGCATCGCGCGCTTGCCGCTGCGCTGACGCGCGTGCCGTGAGGCGCGAACGCACTTGATATTGCCCCATCCGCCCGCTAACACTCCGCGCGGCTTGAGCCCGCGCGCGCCCGCGGGCCGACGTGCGCTGCAACCGTCCCCTTGCCACCTTGCGCAGGAAGTCCGCCCGTTCATGGCCAACATCACCTATATCCAGCCAGACGGCGCGCAGCAGACCGTTGTCGGCGAGCCCGGCATGACCGTGATGGAGACGGCCAAGAAGCATCTGATCGATGGCATCGAGGCGGAATGCGGCGGCGCCTGCGCCTGCGCCACCTGCCACGTCTATGTCGATGAGGCCTGGCGCGCCGCGGTTGGGCCGCCCTCGGAGATGGAGGAGGATATGCTCGACTTCGCCTTCGACGTGCGCCCGAACAGCCGTCTCAGCTGCCAGATCAAGGTCACCGAGGCCCTCGACGGACTGATCGTGCGTGTACCCGAAAAGCAGTTCTAGCGCCGCAAGCGGCGCGGCGGCGCCCGACCGCGCGGCCGTGATCCGCGCCGTTCCGCGGGCAGTATGTGGCGCAGCGGGCAACGCTTCTCGCACTGGCCGCGCGAGCGCTTCGATGCCACATGCACTGGCAAGGCTTAAAGGGGGCGCCCGCCCGCAGACCCTCGCTTAAGCGCGACAGATGGATGGGACCATGGCGGCAAACGACGTAGGCGCCACGGCGCCGATCGAGACCGACGCAGCGATTATCGGTGCCGGCCCCGTCGGCCTGTTTGCTGTGTTCGAGCTCGGCCTCGTCGACATCAAGGCGCATGTGATCGACATCCTCGACAAGCCGGGCGGGCAATGCGCCGAGCTGTACCCGGAGAAGCCGATTTACGACATCCCCGGGTTGCCATACGTGACCGGTCAGGGGCTGACCGACAAGCTGCTGCAGCAGATCAAGCCATTTGCTGCGACGTTCCATTTCAACCAGCGCATCGATCAGCTCGCAAGGCTCGGCGACGGCCGTTTCCGGCTGGTGACCGACATCGGCACGGCGTTTCTCGCCAAGGTGGTGGTGATCGCCGCCGGCGGCGGCTCCTTCACCCCGAAGCGTCCACCGCTCCCGGGCATCGAGGCCTTCGAGGGGACGCATGTGCACTATTCCGTGCGCCGCATGGAGGACTTCCGCGGCAAGCACGTGCTGGTCGTCGGCGGTGGCGACTCGGCGCTGGACTGGACGCTCAACCTGCAGCCGATCGCCGCTTCGCTGACGCTGTTGCACCGCCGCGACGATTTTCGTGCCGCTCCGCATTCGGTGGAGCGGATGCGCGCGCTGGTAGCGGAGAACAAGATCACGCTGCTGATTGGGCAGATGAGTGCGCTGCACGGCGAGGGCAAGGCGCTGGCGGGTGTGACGGTCAGGACCAAGACCGGCGACAGCCGGCTCGTGGTCGACCGGCTGCTGCCGTTCTTCGGCCTGACCATGAAGCTCGGCCCGGTCGCCAATTGGGGCCTCAATCTGCATGAAGAGCTCATTCCCGTCGACACCGAGAAATTCGCCACCAGCGAGCCCGGCATCTTCGCGGTGGGCGACATCAACACCTATCCCGGCAAGCTGAAGCTGATTCTGTCGGGCTTTCACGAGGCGGCACTGATGTCGCAGGCGGCACACCGCATCGTCTACCCCGGGAAGAAGCTGCTCTTCCAGTACACGACCTCCTCAAGCTCGCTGCAGAAGAAACTCGGGGTGAGCTGAGCGGGGGTGCAGGCGGCGCTGCGGCGGTGGAAGCGTTGCCATGCGCTGAGGGCGCCGACACGCGCCGCAACACCCGGTCGATCACGTCAGGCTGGCGGCAAGCTCGGCAAAATCCGTCACTGAGGTCGGGCTGGTGCGGCGTCTTCGCCGAACGGGCGGCGCCGTGGTGTGGCCGCGGTCGCGCCGTGCGTCGATCAGCCAATTCTCGCACTGCGATGCCGCCACCGGGTCACGCACCGCCCGGGTTCGCCGTACTCGCCCTCGACCTTGAGGACTTGACCTTGAGGACTTG
>JBPYEF010000078.1:0-20967 GCA_051985875.1 Hyphomicrobiaceae bacterium | reverse complement strand
CCAGGATCTTCTGCGCCTGCGGCTCGACGCCGAGCTCGCGGAAGGGCGCCTGATCGAGGGCCTGCATGCGTTTGCTCGTGACGGCGACGGCGACGCCGCCGACGCCCAGCAGGGCCATCGGTCCAAGGTCGATGTCGCGCCCGCCGGACACCCTGCCGGTAGTGCGCATCCTCCCCGCAGCGATGCGCGCGACGCGAAAGGTGGCGCGCAGCGGACGAACCCCTGGCGGGCCCGAGCGTCCGCCGAGCGCCAGCTCGAGGTCGGCACCTTCGCCGGCAGCGTGCGCCGCGGCGGCGGCCTCAGCATCGCACAGCAGCCCGAGCACCGCCCGTTCGGCCCAATGCCGCAGCAAGGCCTCGAGCACCCCGGTGGTATCGGCCGTGGCACCGCAGCCGGGATTGTCCTGGGTGTCGGCGAGCAGCACCGGGCGCGCGGCGGTGCGCGCCAGCGCCATCGCCTCGCGCACGCCCGCATCGGCGGAGAGCCGCGGAACGGCAAACGCCGCCTCCGCCGCGGCGATGTCGCCGGCGAGTTCATCGGCCGCGCGCTCGGCCGCGGCCGCGGTCAGCGCGTGCGCGACCACCGCCGGCCCGCACCAATGGAGATCCGAGGGCGGAAAGCCCGCCAGGTAGGTCAGGCTGACGAGGTCACCTTCGGCGACCCGCGCACGCGCGACAATGCCCTGCGAGGGCTCGACCAGGGTGCACTGATCCTCGAGCGGCAGCAGAAAGGGCAGCTTGCGCAGGGCGCGCCCGGCGGGCGACCCGCGCTCGAGCAGCAGGGAGAGCGCGCGTGCCGCACGCTCGCCGGTCTCGGGCCGATCCACATGCGGGTAGGTGCGATAGCCGACCAGCGCGTCGCTGACTTGCACCATCGCCGGCGTGACGTTGGCATGATAGTCGAGGCTGGCCACCAGCGGTACGCTGCCGCCCGCGACCGCGCGCACGCGCGCCAGCAGCTCGCCCTCGCCGTCCTCGAAGCGCTCGCTGACCATCGCCCCGTGCAAGTCGAGGTAGATGGCATCGACCGGCAGCGCTGCGGACAGCCGGGTGAGGAGCTCGCCGGCAATGCGCTCGAAGGCGTCCTCGGTCACCACCCCGCCCGCGCCACCCGAGGTCCACAGCAGCGGAACGATGCTGTGCCGACGCATCGCCGCGAGAAAACCCGAGAGCGCAAAGCTGCTGCCTTCCAGACCGGCGATGACCTCCCCGCCGCGCAGCAGCGGCGGCCGGTCGCGACGGGCGGTGAAATAGGCAAAGTCGGTTGCCTGCGCCACGAAGCAGTTGGTCTCGTGCTGAAAGCCGGCGACGGCGATGCGCGCCATGACGCGGTTCCCCTTCTGCTCCCGCCGCTCGAGGCACCGCGCAACGCGCGCCGCCCGGGGGCGACTGGCGCCGCCCGTCGCACCCGCTCAAGGTCCCGCCGCGTGCGCCAGCACCGCTGCAACCGCGCGCCGCCAGCGCGCATATCTGCGCTCGCGCTCGTCCGCCGGCATCGCCGGCGCGAAGGTGCGCTCGCGCCGCCACAACTTGGCAAAACCTTCCCTGTCGGGCCAAACGTGCGCCGCGTAGCCGGCGAGCCAGGCGGCGCCGAGCGCCGTCGTCTCAGCGATGCTCGGTCGCTCGACCGGGGCATCGAGGATATCGGCCAGGAACTGCATGGTCCAATCGCTCGCGGCCATGCCGCCGTCGACCCGCAGCACGAACTGCTGCGACTCCGGCCAATCGCTCGCCATCGCCGCGACCAGATCGCGCGTCTGGTAGCAGACGGCCTCGAGCGCCGCGCGCGCGATTTCCTTCGCGCCGGTGGCCCGCGTCAGCCCGAACAGCGCGCCGCGGGCCTGCGGCTGCCAGTAGGGGGCGCCAAGGCCGACAAAGGCCGGAACCAGCACCACCTCCTGCAGAGGGTCGGCGGCGGCGGCAAGCGCACCGCTCTCCGCCGCGGCGGCGATCAGGCGCAGCTGATCGCGCAGCCACTGCACCGACGCGCCGGCGACGAAGATCGCTCCCTCGAGCGCATAGGCTCGCTGTCCTGCGAGTTGCCAGGCGATGGTGGTCAGCATGCGGTTCTTCGAGTGCACGCGCTTTTCTCCGGTGTTCAGCAGCGCAAAGCAGCCCGTGCCGTAGGTGGCCTTGACCATGCCCGGGGAAAAGCACGCCTGGCCGATGCTCGCCGCCTGCTGGTCGCCGGCGACGCCGCGGATGGCCACCGCCGCGCCCAGGATCGAGGGCTCGCTGGTGCCGAAGTCGGCGCCGCAGTCGCGCACGTCCGGCAGGATCGAGCGCGGCACGTCGAACAGGCGCAGCAGCTCGTCGTCGAATTGACCGGTGGCAATGTCGAACAACAGCGTGCGCGAGGCGTTGGTGGCGTCGGTGGCGTGCACGCGCCCGCCGGTCAACCGCCACAGCAGAAAGCTGTCGATGGTGCCGAAGGCGAGGTGACCGGCGGCGGCGGCGGCGCGCGCGCCCGGTACGTGATCGAGCAGCCAGGCGATCTTGCTCGCCGAGAAGTATGGATCGAGCAGCAAGCCGGTCTTGGCTGCGATTGCCGTTTCCTGCCCGGCGGCCTGCATGTCCCGGCACAGCTGCGTCGTGCGCCGGTCCTGCCAGACGATGGCGCGGTGCACGGGTTTGCCGGTACGCCGGTCCCACAGCACGCAGGTCTCGCGCTGGTTGGCGATGCCGAGCGCGGCGACCTCGCCGGCCGCGACGCCGCCGGCGGCAAGCGCGCCCCGTGCCGTCTCCACGGTCGTGCGCCAGATTTCCTCCGGGTCGTGCTCGACCCAGCCGGGAGCCGGGTAGTGCTGCGTCAATTCCTGCTGGCTGGCACCGAGCAGCGACAAGTCGCCGGCAAACAGCAGGGCCCGACTCGAGGTCGTCCCCTGATCCAGCGCGAGAATCGGCGCCGATACCGCCATCTGCCCTCCTCGCCAACGTGCGATGCATGCGGCCCCCCGGCGAAGGCCGCGCTCCCCGAGGCTAGGCGAAGGCACAGCCCGACGGCAACCGTTCTGCGACAGTTTCGCGACGCTTGCCGACGCCGCGGAACTGCCGACGGGGATTGCCATGGCGCTAGGCTTGGTGCTACGGGCCAGGTGCCGCTGGCTTCAAGCACAACGGGGGCGGAGTGGTCAGTGCACGGCGGCGTAACAACGGGGGGCAGGCCGATCGTTCGGCCTATCTCTCGGCTTATCTGTGGGCCCATGACCTCGCACATGACTCTGCCCGTGAGTCAGCCGGGCGCCCGGTCGCCGTCGAGGGTCGCGCCGTGGAGCGCGCTTCGTCCCGCGTCCTGGTCCGCGCCCTGGCCCACCTCCTGGCCCACCTCCTGGCCCGCCTCCTGGCCCGTCCGCGACGGGCGACACAGACCAGCGTCAAAACAGCAACGCGCGCGGACCTTGCGCCGCGGAGACTGACCACCCAATGCCCATTCCCGGAGGAGTGACGATGAGGATGAGAATGCAAACGTGCTGGCTTGCGGCCGCCATGCTGCTGCTGCTGGCCGCCGGCCAAGCTCGCGCGCAGATGGAGATCCAGTGGTGGCACGCCATGGAAGGGGCCAACAACGACGTGATCGTCAAGCTCGCGGAAGACTTCAACGCCAGCCAGAAGGACTACAAGGTCGTGCCCTCCTACAAGGGCAGCTATGCAGACACGATGAATGCCGGTATCGCCGCCTTCCGCGCCGGTCGCGCGCCGCACATCATGCAGGTGTTCGAGGTGGGTACGGCGACGATGATGGCAGCCACCGGTGCGATCAAGCCGGTGCACGTGCTGATGCGCGAGGCCGGCGAGGCGTTCGATCCGAACATCTACCTGCCCACCGTCACCGGCTACTACTCGACCAGCAAGGGCGAGATGCTGTCGATGCCGTTCAATTCCTCCAGTGCGGTGATGTGGTATAACAAGGACGCCTTCCGGAAGGCGGGTCTCGACCCCGAGCAGCCGCCCAAGACCTGGCCCGAGGTGTTTGCCGCGGCAAAGAAGCTCAAGGCCGCGGGCCACGCCAGCTGCGGTTTCTCCAATGCTTGGGTCACCTGGCTCAATCTCGAGCAGCTCTCGGCCTGGCACAACGTGCCGCTGGCGACCAAGGCCAACGGCATGGATGGGTTCGACACCGTGCTGACCTTCAACGCGCCGCTGCACGTCAAGCATCTGGAAAACCTCGTCGCGCTGCAGAAGGACAAGACCTACGACTACTCGGGCCGCACCAACACCGGCGAGGGACGCTTCACCTCCGGGGAATGTCCGATCTTCCTCACCTCCTCGGCGTTCTTCGGCAACGTGCGCGCCAACGCCAAATTCGATTTCGCCAATGCGGCGATGCCCTACTACCCGGACGTGCCGGACGCGCCACAGAATTCCATCATCGGCGGCGCGTCGCTGTGGGTGATGGGCGGCAAGAGCGCGGAAGAATACAAGGGCGTCGCCAAGTTCTTCACCTTCCTGTCGGATACCGACCGCCAGGTCGAGCTGCACAAGAAATCGGGCTATTTGCCGATCACCAAGGCCGCCTACGCGAAAACCAAGGCCTCGGGCTACTACAAGGAATTCCCGTACCTGGAGACGCCGCTGCTCGAGCTGACCAACAAGGCGCCGACGGAGAATTCGCGCGGCCTGCGCCTCGGCAACATGGTGCAGTTGCGCGACGTCTGGGCCGAGGAGATCGAGGCTGCCCTGTCCGGCAAGAAATCCGCCAAGCAGGCGCTCGACGACGCGGTAAACCACGGCAACGGCATGCTGCGGCAGTTCGAGCGCACGGTCGTGCACTGAGCGCTGCAGCGCCCGCCCGCCGCCCGGGGGGATGAGGGTCATGGAACGACGCGCCATCTTCGCGGGCCGGGCGCTGCCCTACCTGCTGCTCGCACCGCAGCTGGTCGTCACCCTCATCTTCTTCTATTGGCCGGCGAGCCAGGCGCTCTGGCAATCCTTCCTGCTGCAGGACGCCTTCGGGCTGCACACCGACTTCGTCTGGCTGGAGAACTACCGCGAGCTGTTCGCTTCACCCGAGTACTACCGGGCGATCGGGACGACGGCGGTCTTTGCCTGCTCGGTCACGCTGCTCTCCCTGTCCATCGCCCTGCTGCTGGCCGTGCAGGCCGACAAGCAGATCAAGGG
Organism: Hyphomicrobiaceae bacterium; assembly: GCA_051985875.1. Classification (GTDB taxonomy): domain Bacteria; phylum Pseudomonadota; class Alphaproteobacteria; order Rhizobiales; family Hyphomicrobiaceae; genus AWTP1-13. Next base: position 15,850 of record JBPYEF010000078.1, on the reverse strand, counting down.
CGCGCCGATCTACAAGACGCTGCTGATCTGGCCCTACGCCGTCGCCCCGGCGATCGCCGGCGTGCTTTGGTTGTTCATGTTCCAGCCGTCGCTCGGAGTGGTGGCGCGCTTCCTGCGCGCGCTCGGGATCGACTGGAACCCGCTGCTCAATGGTGAGCACGCCATGGCGCTGGTGATCATGGCCGCGACCTGGAAGCAGATCAGCTATAACTTCCTGTTCTTCCTCGCCGGGCTGCAGGCCATCCCGCGCTCGGTGATCGAAGCCGCGGCGATCGACGGGGCGCGCCCGGCGCGCCGCTTCTGGACCATCATCTTCCCCTTGCTGTCGCCAACGGGGTTCTTCCTGCTGGTGGTCAACATCGTCTATGTGTTCTTCGACACCTTCGGCATCATCGATACGATGACCGGTGGCGGGCCGGCCAGGGCGACCGAGACGCTGGTCTACAAGGTGTTCTTCGACGGTCGGCTCGGCGGCAACCTTGGCGGCTCGGCGGCGCAATCGGTGGTGCTGATGGTCATCGTGGTGCTGCTGACCGCCGTGCAGTTTCGCTACGTCGAGCGCCGGGTTACCTATTGACCGCGGGTCGCAGGCGCGCACGAGGCGCGGCAGGAGCGTGAGAGGCGTATGTCCGGGGTGATGTGGAAGTCCCTTACTGCCGCCGACCTGCAAGCGAAGGCCAAAGCCGACGCCATCGTCGTGCTCCCGGTTGCCTCCGTCGAGCAGCACGGACCGCACCTGCCGGTCGGCGTCGATGCGATCCTTACCGAAGCAGTGTGCGAGGGTGCGGCGCAAGCCATCGCCGACACGACCTCAGTCGTAGTGGCGCCCACCCTTTGGTGCGGCATGGCCGAGCATCATATGCGCTTCGGCGGCACCTTTACCTTCGACATCCCGACCTATCGCGCGGTGCTGCTGTGCCTGCTGCAGAGCATTGCCCGGCACGGTTTCAAGCGCGTGCTGATCGTCAACGGCCACGGCGGCAATATCGGCGCGCTCGCCGCATTCCTGCCGGACCTCGTGCGCGCAACGTCGCTTGCGCTGCGCGTCACGACCTACTTCGAGCAGGCGCGGGCGGCGATGGCGGCGGTACTCGAGGACCAGGAGGGCGTGCACCACGCCTGCGAGGCCGAGACCTCGATGATGCTGGTCGTGGCGCCGGACAGCGTACGGCGCGCGAGGCTGCCCGAGGCCTTCGGCCCGCCGCACGCCACCTCGGGCCCGCCCGGGGTGGCGCGCTACCGCTCGTTCCACGACGTCACGCCCACGGGCGTGATCGGCGACGCGCGACGCGCCGATGCGAGCAAGGGCGAGCGGCTGGTCGCGGCGTGCCGCGCAGGCATCGCCGCGGTGCTGCGCAATCCGCAGACTTGGGAGTGAAGGGGCGAGCTTCGCATGGTCGAGCGGCAGCGGTTCGGCGGTCTCATCGCCCACCTGATCCTCGGGCTCGGCGTGATCGTCTTGGCCTTCCCGGTCTACATCTGCTTCGTCGGCTCGACCTACGAGCAGAGCGTGATCGCCAATGGGCAGATGCCGGTCACGCCGGGGCCGCTGCTGCTGACGACCTATTACAAGGCGCTGTTTCTCGGCACCAGCGCCACCACGCGCGAGCCCGTCGGCCGGATGCTCTGCAACAGCGCGCTGATGGCCGGCATCATCGCCGTCGGCAAGATCGCCATCTCGATCATCTCGGCCTATGCCGTCGTCTACTTCCGCTTCCCCTTCCGCATGCCGGCGTTCTGGCTGATCTTCATGACGCTGATGCTTCCGGTGGAGGTGCGCATCTACCCGACCTACAAGATCGTCGCCGATCTGCAGCTGCTCGATTCGTTCGCGGGGTTGACCATTCCGCTGATAGCCTCCGCCACGGCGACGCTGCTGTTCCGGCAGTTGTTCATGACCATCCCCGACGAGCTGATCGAGGCCTCCAAGCTCGACGGTGCCGGCCCGCTGCGCTTCTTCAAGGATACGCTGCTACCGTTGTCGCGCACCAACATGGCGGCGCTGTTCGTCATTCTCTTCATCTATGGCTGGAACCAGTACCTGTGGCCACTGCTGATCACCACGCGCGACGACCGGCAAACGGTGGTGATCGGCATCAAGAAAATGATCGCTGCCGCCGATGCCCTGACCGAGTGGAACGTCGTGCTGGCGACGGCGATGCTGGCCATGCTGCCGCCGATCGCCGTCGTGGTGGTGATGCAGCGCTGGTTCGTGCGCGGCCTCGTGGAGACCGAAAAGTGAAGCGCTATCAGCGAGGGCATCGCGCGCGCTGCCCCTCAGCCGCTGCCTCGGGTCGAGGCGCCCGGAGACCGCCATGGCATCGGTGACGCTCGAGCAGGTCAAGAAGGTCTACGCGGGCGGTGTCGAGGCGGTGAAGGGCATCTCCCTCGCCGTGCCGGACGGCTCTTTCACCGTGCTGCTCGGTCCGTCGGGGTGCGGGAAATCCACCTTGCTGCGCATGATCGCCGGCCTCGAGACGGTATCCGGCGGCACGGTCAGCATTGCCGGGCGGACGGTCAACGCGGTCGAGCCTGCCGACCGCGACATCGCCATGGTGTTCCAGAATTACGCGCTCTATCCGCACATGAGCGTCTACGACAACATGGCCTACGGTTTGCGCAACCGCGGGATCGCCAAGGCCGACATCGCGCTGCGCGTCGGCGCCGCGGCGAAGCTGCTCGGCCTCGAGGCGCTGATGAAGCGCAAGCCGCGCGAGCTGTCCGGCGGCCAACGCCAGCGCGTGGCCATGGGCCGTGCCATTGTGCGTGAGCCGCAGGCGTTTCTGTTCGACGAGCCGCTGTCCAACCTCGATGCCAAGCTGCGCGTGCAGATGCGCGTCGAGATCCGCCGCTTGCACAACCGCCTCAAGGCGACGTCGATCTTCGTCACGCACGATCAGGTGGAGGCGATGACGCTCGCCGACACGGTCGTGGTGATGAACGGCGGCCGCATCGAGCAGGTCGGTGCGCCGACCGACGTGTATCGGCGGCCGGCAACCCGCTTCGTTGCGAGCTTCATCGGCTCGCCGGCCATGAACCTGCTGCCGGGCCGCATTGGCGGCGACGGCATGCTCGAGACCGCCGGCGGCACCCTGGCCTATGCGGCGGGCGCGTTCGCCACGGTCGCCGGCCAGGACGTCGAAATCGGCATCCGCCCGGAAGATTTGCGCCTCGGCGCGGGGGGCCCGGGTGAGCTCGCGTTCGCGCGCGACTTCGTCGAGGAGCTCGGCGCCACGCGCCTCGTCCACGGCAGTGTCGGCGACGCACCGCTGGTCGTTGCCGTGGCCGCCGCCGTCGCCGACGCCGCCGCGTCCACTGTGGCCGTGAATCCCGAGGCGGTGCACCTTTTCGATCCGAGCAGCGGAAATAGCTTGCGGCGCGCGTGATCCGGCCCGCTTAATTTGGCGGATCGTCTGCGGTCGCGTGGCGCGTTGCGCGTGACGAACGCAGTTTTCGATTAGCGCATTTGCAGCACCAACATCACTGATCAAGGCGCTTGCGGAAGGCGAGCCACCGGCCCAGCGTTCGAGGAAGGCGATGCCCAACAGGTTGCGTCCCGCGGCGAAAAGCCTTGCGGATTTGCTCGGGCATTATCGCAGCTTCCGGGTTCCCGAGTATCAGCGGGTGTACGCTTGGGGCGAGCACCAGGTCGGCATGCTGCTCAGTGCGCTCGAGGCGGCGAGCGACGGGGTGGCGCAGGACGCCGGCCAGTGGCTGTATCTCGGGACCATCTACCTTGCGGTCGCTGACGATGGCCAGGATGCGGAAATCGCCGACGGTCAGCAGCGCATCCTGACGGCAACCATGCTGTATGCGGCGGGGCGCGACCTTGCCGAGGATCCTGTCGAGGCCGAACGGCTGCACCGCGTCCTCATTGCGCCCGGTGCCGGCGCCGAGGCGCCGGTGTTCCGCTTTGTGCCACGCGCCGTCGACGCCGCGTTTTTTCGCCGCGCGGTGCAGGAGAAGGGGGCGACGCTGCGCGCCCTGCACGGCGATAGCGCGGATGCCGATGCGGCCGGCAGCGACGACTTCGACGCCGTCATTTCGGAAAGCCAACGCCACATCATCGCCAATCGCGACATGATCGTCGCCAAGCTGACCGAACTCGGCGCCGAGCGTCGCCGCGCCCTGTTCCGCGCCGTGGCGGCGGCTACCGAACTCGTCACGATCGTCGCCCCGACGCTCGAGGAGGCGCGCATCGGCTATGCCAGCACGCAGACGCGCGGCCTGCGCCAAGCCGAGGCGGACAAGCTGAAGGCGGAACTGATCGGCGACTGCCCGCGCGCGCTGCGCGCCCGCCTCGCCGGTCGCTGGGAGGAATGCGAGGCCGGTCTCGGCCAGGACAACCTGACCGAGCTGCTGCAGCACATGCTGGTCGTGCGCTGCGAGCGCAAGGCGCAGCCCGCCCTGGAAGTCGACCTGTTCCGGGCGTTCGAGCTGCCGAAGGAAGCCGAAGCGTTCATCGAGAAGGAACTCGTTCCATCGGCACTGGCCTACCGCAGGATCTGCGGGCTGCACCAGTCGAGGCGGCGGGCGGGACGCGTCGAGGGTTACCTGACGACGCTGCTGCGCGTCACGCACGACGGCTGGAAGGCGCCGGCGCTCGTCGCTCTGCGCTGGATCGAGGATCCCGCCGCCCTCGAGGGGCTGCTCGCAGCGCTCGAGCGCCTCGCCGCGGTGATGATGATCGTTGGGGTCGATCCGAACGAGATGACCGCACGCTACGTCGCCGTCATCAAGGACATCAAGGCCGGCCGCAGCACGGCGTCCAAGGCGCTGCAGCCGAGCGCTGTCGAGCTCGCGCGAGTGCGGGAGTGTCTGCACGAGCGGCGCTTCGCGCAGCGCGACCGGTTTCGCATGCCGTTGCTGCTCAAGCTCAACGATCTGCTGGCACGGTCGGTGCAGGCGGTGGACCCGCGCACGGTCTCTTGCGAGCACATTCTTCCCCGCAACGTGCCGAACCGCAGCCCATGGCGGCAGGTGTTCCACGACGCGGGGCGCAAGCGCTACCTCGGCGGCAACTACGTGCACAGCCTCGGCAACTTGGCGATCCTCACACACCAGGAAAACCGCTGCGCCGATACGCTTCCCTTCAGTGACAAGCGCGCCATCCTCAAGCGCTCGGCCTTTGCCCTGAGCAACGACGCGGCGCGGGTCAAGGCCTGGACGCCGGAGGAGGTGGCGCGGCGCACCGAGCGGCTGGCGCGGATGCTGATCGCATACTGGCAGCTGGCGCCGCGCTAGCGGCGGTACGGCTTGCAAACCCGGGCGGCGCTTCCCACATCATGCTCGTGCGCATGCCACTGATGGGTGCGCACGAGCACTGCCTGGCCTTCCGGGGCGGGTAAACAGTCCTGAGCAGTTCTGAGCAGTCCTGGCCCTCAGGGCAGGCAGAATGCACAACGTCGCTTCTTAGGAGGACTTGTGATGCGACAGATCGACTTTTCCCCACTCTACCGTTCTACCGTCGGCTTCGAGCGCATGTTCGATCTGCTGGACTCGGTGTCCGGCTACGACGGCAGTAGCTATCCCCCCTACAACATCGAGCGCCTCGGCGAGAACGATTACCGGATCACCATGGCGGTGGCCGGGTTCGGCGAGGGCGAGCTGAAGATCGACGTCAAGGAGCAGTTCCTGAGCGTGCGCGGCGAGAAGAAGGCCGAGGACAAGGAGCGCCAGTTCCTGCATCGCGGCATCGGTACGCGCACCTTCGAGCGGCGCTTCCAGCTTGCCGACCATGTCGAGGTCAAGGGCGCCGAGCTGAAGGATGGGTTGCTGCACATCGCCTTGGTGCGCAGCGTACCCGAGAGGCTCAAGGCGCGGAGCGTCGCCATCAGCGATGGCAGCAAGGCCCGGCTCGAGGCTGCAACGTAAGTTAAACTAAGCAGGCCTGAGAGGGCGCGATCAACCGACCGCGCGGGGGCGTCCCTCCCGCGCGGCCGGGAAATCAGTTCTATTTGGGCTTGGGCGTGCTGGCTTCGGGCTTGGGCATTCGCGCTTGGGTCGCGGGGGGCATCCCCTCCAGCTGGCGTTCAGTTTTGGTCGTGGCTTCATGCGCCGTTCATCTTAATCTCCCCACTCTGCGGCCGATTGATCTGCGGCCGACTGAGGGTAGAGTGGAGGGCTCATGAAAAGCTTGGTGTTGGCGGCAGGCCTGCTGGCTGCCGCGGCTGCGACGACAGCGCGGGCCGCAGACCTCGACGAGGGGCCGCCGCCCGATCGCTACGGCGCCTATCAGGACCCGCGCTACCAGGACATGTATGCCTACCCGCGGCCGCCGGCGTACGCGCCGCCGCCGGGTGCGCGCTATGGCGGACCTGTGGGCGCGCCGTATGGCGGGCCACCGCCGGGCCCACAGTATGACGGACCGCCGTCGGGTGCACAGTTTGGCGGACCGCCGCCCGGTCCACCGTACGGTGGGCCGCAGCCGGCTTACGCGCCACCGTCGCCACGCTACGGCGATGGCGGACCGCCGCGCCCGCCGGGCTACGTCTACCGCAATGACGACCGCGACGACGCCGACGTCTATCGCGGGCGCAGCGCTTACGCGGAACCGCCGCCCTATGCCGGGGGGTGCGCGCCGCGAGAGGAGATCAAGGAGCGCCTGCTGCACCAGGGCTGGCGGCACTTCCGCGATGCAGAGGAGCGCGGCGCCTTCGCGACCATCATCGCCCAGCGGCCGAACGGGCGCCCGTTCGCCCTGACGCTCGATCGCTGCAGCGGCGATATCGTCAGCGCCCATCCCCTGGATGAAGGGCATTTCGCCTACGGTTCGCCGCCGCAGCGCTGGCCGTACTGACCTTGCACCCGGAGATCGCAGGCGGCCGCCGGCGAAATGCCGCGCGGCCGCTGTCTTTTGCACCCTTGTGCCTGCTATAGAGCGGCGCAATTGGCCGCCGAAAGGCAGGAGGGGTGCACATGGTGGAGCTCGTCGCCCTCGCGAAGAACCCGATTCCTAGCGGAGCCATCGCCGGGGCATTCAAGACCAGGGATGGGCTGCGCTTGCGCTTCGCCCGATGGGAGCCGACGCGCGGCCCCAAGCGCGGCACCGTGTGCCTGTTCCAGGGGCGCAGCGAGTACATCGAAAAGTACTTCGAGGTGGTCGCCGATCTGCGCCGCCGCGGCTTCGCCGTTGCCACCATGGACTGGCGCGGGCAGGGCGGATCGGACCACCAGCTGTCCAACGCGCGCAAGGGCCACGTGCGCTCCTTCGCCGAGTACGACCAAGACCTCGCGCAGTTCATGAAGGAAATCGTGCTGCCGGATTGCCAGCCTCCGTTCATCGCCCTGGGGCATTCCATGGGCGGCCACGTGCTGCTGCGCAACGCCGCGAGCCCGGCGTCCTGGTTCGCGCGCATGGTGTTGAGCGCGCCGATGCTGGATATCGCCCGCCAGGAGCTCGGCGCGCCGCACGCGCTGGCGCGTATCTATGCCGAGACGCTGGCCGGCGCCCGCTTGGGCAGGCTGTTCGTGCACAACGGCGACGCCGAGCCGATCGAGATGGGGCCCTTCGAGGGAAACCCGCTGACCTCCGACGCCAACCGCTACCTGCGCAACCGCTCGATCATCGAGGCGGCACCCGAGCTCGGGCTTGGTTCGCCGACCATCGCCTGGCTCAGGGCGGCGCTGCGCTCGATCGCCCGCCTGAGCGCGCCGACCTATCCGCTGAGGGTCGAAGTGCCGCTGCTGCTGTTCGCGGCCGGCATGGACAGGGTGGTCTCGACGCACGCGATCGAAGAATTCGCGCTGCGCCTGAAGGTCGGCACCCACGTCCTGTTGCCGCAGGCGCGCCACGAGATCCTGCAGGAGACGGACGAATTACGCCTGCGCTTCTGGGCCGCGTTCGACGCTTACCTCGGCGTCGCGGCTACCGCGGGTTGACCGCTGGGGCCGCCGCGCGCAGGAGGGCCATCGCCTGGCGATGCACGCGCCGGTCGCCTGCGGCAATGACGCACCCGCCGCCGGCCGCCGACTGTCCGTCCCAATCGGTGATCACGCCGCCGGCGCTCTCGACGATCGGGATCAGGGCTACCACGTCGTGTGGCTTGAGGCCGCACTCGATGACGAGGTCGACAAAGCCGGCAGCGAGCAGGCAATAACCGTAGCAGTCGCCGCCATAGCGCGCCATGCGTACGCGCGATTGCACCGCGGCAAAGGCCGCCGCGTGCGCGCCGGTGAACAGGTCGGGGTGGGTGGTGGTGAGCACGGCCTCGCCGAGCCGCGCGCAGCTGCGCGTGCGGAACGTGCGCTGTTCCGGCCCCGGCCCGCGCCAGCGCAGGCGTCCCCGCTCCGACCAGAAGCGCTCCCCGGTGAACGGCTGGTGCATCATTCCGAGCAGCGGCTCGCCGCCGTCGGTGAGGCCGATCAGCGTGCCCCACAGCGGTGAGCCCGTGATGAAGGCGCGCGTGCCGTCGATCGGGTCGATCACCCAGCGGTAGCGGCAGGCGGCGCCGGTATCGCCAAATTCTTCCCCGCTCATGCCGTGGTCGGGATAGCGCGCCGCGATCTGGCGGCGAATCGCCCGCTCGGCCGCGCGATCGGCGGTAGTGACCGGATCGAAGCTGCCGCCGGCCGCCTTGTTGCGCACGACAAGCCGTGTGCGAAAGTGCGGCAGAATTGCCGCAGCCGCGGCGTCGGCAAGCGCATGGGCGAAGGCGAGGAGCTCGGCCTGTGTGGGCAGCGCCATCGGGCGGATTCCTTGGGTCCATCTTGGTTGTGGGCGGGTTGCGCGCCGGGATTGATGCACTTGAGCAACAGCTCCCGTCAAATCCATCACACTGCCCGGAGCGGTGATTGCGGTGCAGCACGAATGTCCCCATATCGCCTGCGTCGGCACGCGCGGTAAGCCGCGCCTGCCGCGGCCCACTTGGGCGTTTCCTCCCTAGACTTGGGCCGTTCGCCCAGCGAGCGGCCCTTCTTTTTTGCGCGGTTTTCCGGCTGCCGGGCGCCCTTCGCACGCCCCTTCCCGCGCGCCCATAGGCGGGGGCGCGGAGCGCGGCATTGCAGGGGGCGCGCGCGTGCCTCGGCAATCCTTTCGGCGGCCTCGCGGCGCCAGCTATGACCTGAGGGGAGTTCTGCAATGCAAAAACTTTTCGTTGCGTTTTGTGCGCCGCACAGTTAAAACGGCCTCAGCGAGGTTGGCATTGCCTGCTGACTTCGTTGCCCTCCTTGGGCGTTTCCTCCCTAGACTTGGGCCGCACGGCACTCCCGCGCGGCCCCTTTTCTTACTATTTCTCCGCGACTTGCTGGCCTTTGCCCGGACATTCCCCGGACCTGCCCTGGCCGACTGCTGGCGCTTCCTGGCGATTTCCTGGCCGTTCCTGCTGCACTGCAGCGGCGCAAAGCCTTCACTCGGCCGCCAAGCGCCGTTCGAGCAGCGCGGGGAGGGCTGCAAACACCTTCTTTGCCATCTCGCTCAGCGCCCCCTCCAGCACCGCGAACTGCGCCCCCTTGCGCAGCGTCACCTCGTCGAGATAGAGGGCGCGGTTGATCTCGAGCTGCAGGCACTGCACGCCGCGCAGCGGATGCCCGTAGTATTCCGTGATGAAGCCGCCGGCGTACGGCCGATTGATCTGCACATCGTAGCCCGCTGCCTGCAGGACATCGCGCATGAAGCGGGTCAATTTGGCATCGCATGCCGCGCCGAAGCGGTCACCGAGTACGAAATGCGGCCGCCCGCCCACGGGTTGGCCCATGGATGCCGAGGGCATCGAGTGGCAGTCGATCAGCACCACATAGCCAAAGCGCGCGCGCGTTGCCTCGAGCAGCGCGGCGAGCGCCGCATGAAAAGGACGGTAGAGGTGCTCGATGCGCTCGAAGGCGACACTCACGGGCAGGCGCTCGCGGTAGATCTCCTCGGTATCGGCGACGATACGCGCAATCGTGCCAAGCCCGCCGAGCACCCGGGCGGACTGGGTGTTGGCAAACTCGGGCAGGCGGCCGCTGAACAGTTCCGGATCGAGCTCATAGGGCTCGCGGTTGACGTCGAGATAGGCGCGTGGGAAGCGCGCAGCCAGCAGCGGTGCGCCGAGGCGGACCACGGGCTCAAACAGCTCGTCGACGTAGCAGTCCTCCGACTTGCGCAAGGTGTGCGGATCGAGCCGGGAGGCCTCCAGGAAGGCCTTGGGATAGATGCGCCCGGAATGCGGCGAGCAAAAAACCACAGGCGTGAGCTGAACCTGCGGTTGCAGCAATTGCAAAGGCGGTGTCAGTTCGGCAATGATCGAGGCGCGTTCAGCTGCGGACATGGCGGCGTGCACGAAATTGAAACACTCGGGGGCCGGTCGCGGGGGAGATGCCGACGAACTGGGTCAACTGTGCCAATCCGGAAGCGGGCTGTCCATCGGCGGCCGCCGTGCGTCGAGCAAGAAGCTGTGCAGTCTACGCTGGCCGCCCGGTTCATCGCTCGATTTACCAAATTGGCGCCAGATTTCTCGGGCATCGGCGCGCCTGGCCCTAGTGTTGCAAGCCAAGCAAGCGTCGATCCCGCCATTGGCGCCAACGTTGTTGTGACCTTTTCATGACCGCAAAGCCATCCCGCGTGCCCGCCAAGCGCATCCTACTTGCCGAGGACGACGCGTCGATGCGTGCCTTCCTCGAGCGCGCCCTTGCCAAGGCCGGCTACGAGGTGATCGGGTTCGCCAACGGCAAGGATGCCTACGACCGGCTGCAGAACGAGCCGTTTGCCTTGCTGCTCACCGACATCGTCATGCCGCAGATGGACGGCATCGAGCTGGCGCGCCTGGCGAGCGAGTTCGATCCGAAGCTGAAGATCATGTTCATTACCGGCTTTGCCGCCGTGACGCTCAATACCAACACGCCGACGCCGAAGGATGCGCGCGTGCTCTCCAAGCCCTTTCACCTGAAGGATTTGGTGCGCGAGATCGATCGCCTGCTGGCTACCTGAAATCACCGCGCGATCACGCCTCGCGGCGGATCAGATCCGCCGCCTTCTCGCCGACCATGATCGCCGGCGCGTTGGTGTTGCCCGACGGCATGGTCGGGAAGATCGAGGCGTCGGCGATGCGCAGCCCGTCGAGGCCGTGCACCTTCAGCCGCTCGTCGACCACGGCGTTGCCGCCGTGCCCCATGCGGCAGGTGCCGATTGGGTGATAGGCGGTGTGCGCCGTGGCACGAATGAATTCGAGGATCTGGGCGTCGCTGCCGACGGCGCTGCCTGGGGAATACTCCTCGCCGCGCAGCGCGTCCAAGGGCTTTGCCTCGACGATGCGGCGCATCATGCGGAAGCCAGCGACCATCGTCTGCTGGTCGATCGTGTCGGAGAGAAAATTGAAGCGAATCACCGGCTGCGCCTCGGGGTCGGCGGAGCGGATGTGAATCGAGCCAAGGCTCTCGGGGCGCAGCTGATAGCAGGCAACCGTCATCGCCGGAAAATCCTGCAACTGCCGGCGCTGTGGGTTCTTGATGGCGTAGGGCACGAGGTGCATCTGAACGTCGGGGGTCGCCAGCTCGGGCCGAGTCCTGAGGAACGCGAGCAGCGGTGCCGAGGGCAGGCTGAAGAAGCCGCCGCCGGTCGTCACGTAGCGCAGTGCCTCCGCGACGGCGCCGATGCCGCGCGCGCGGTGATTGTAGGAAACGCGCGCATCCTTGACGCGCCAGACGATACGGGCGTTGATGTGGTCGCGGAAATTCTCGCCGACGGCCGGCAACGCATGGCGCACGCCGATCCCGTGCGCGGCGAGGATCGCCGGGCTGCCGATGCCCGAGAGCTCGAGCAGCTGCGGCGTGGCCACGGCACCGGCGCACAGGATGACCCCACCCCTGGCGCGGGCCGCAACGCGATGGCCGAAACGCTCATAGGCGATGCCGATGCAGCGCTTGCCCTCGAGTAACACCTCGCGTGCCGGCGCATCGGTGACGACGTCGAGATTGGCGCGGCGCATGGCCGGCTGCAGGTAGCAGCGCGCCACGCTCATGCGCCGCCCGCGGTGGATGCTCGCCTGTGTCTTGACGACACCCTCCTGCTCCGCGCCGTTGTAATCGGGGTTCAGCCGATAGCCCGCGGCGACCGCGGCCTGGAACAGGGCATCATACAGCGGGTTTTGATCGGCTACTTCCGAGACGCGCAGCAGCCCCTCGGTGCCACGCCCATCGTGGCCGCCCTTTTCGTAGTTCTCGATGCGGGTGAACAGCGGCGCCACGTCCTGCCAGCTCCAGCCACGCGCGCCCATCTGCGCCCAGGTGTCGTAATCGAGCGGCTGCCCGCGCACCCAGACCAGTCCGTTGATGGCGCTCGAGCCGCCGAGGAGCTTGCCCCGGGGCACGGGGATGGCGCGGTTGGCAGTGCCCGACTCGGGCTCGGAGGTATAGCGCCAGTTCGCCGCCGGGTTGTCGATCAGCAGCCCGAAGCTGATGGGATAGCGGGAATAGGGGTGGCTCGCGCGGCCGGCCTCGAGCAGCAACACGTCCGACCGCGCGTCCTCGCTCAGCCGCGCGGCCAGCACCGCACCCGCCGATCCAGCGCCGACGATGATGTAGTCGTACTCGTTCATGCCGTCATCCCTCAGTGGCCAGGGCCGTTTGCGTCCACAGCCTATGCGACGGCGCGCGCGCGCGCGCAAGCGGCGAAGGCAGACCCATAGGGCGACGCCGCGGGAAAGGACGGCGCCTCTCCGCCGCACGGTCGCGGCGATTGTAGGAAAAGGAGGGCGCGCGCTGCGCTCGGTCGAGGTCCGGTGCCCGCGAGCACGGGAAACCGGCGCCAAGGCTGCACGCGCGGCGATGGCCAGAGCATGGCGCGGGTTGCTCGCTGCCCCTTGACCACGGCCAACGAACTCCATAGGAACCAAAAAAGAGGGCGCGTAGCTCAGCGGTAGAGCACTACCTTGACATGGTAGGGGTCACAGGTTCGATCCCTGTCGCGCCCACCAGCAATTGCAACCCCTTTGTCATATTGCTGCGTCCCCTGCCCGGATCCAAAAGGTTCACTGAACCTTGAACGCCGTTAATCGGAGCCGGCGAGGTCCCCGAGATTGACAACCTGACGTGTGCATCCGGGACGATGCTTTGCATACTTCATCTCGGTTCGTCTCGGTCTGTCTTGAGCGGGTCGTGGCCGAGCAGGCCCTGGTTCTTGCGCATGTCGACGCGCGGGCGAGTTCCGAGCCCAACGTGCTCGAGGCCTACGAGGCCAAGCTTTGCCCGGATGGGCAGGGAGGCGGGAGGGAAGAGATAGCTCCTGCCAAAGTTGGACTTCTCCAGAACATTGGCTAGGACGCCATAGCTCTTTTCAGAGCCCGATCAAGACGCGCAAGAAACCATTCAAGCCACGAGGTGATCGTCGAGCGTCATCTCTACCACCCCTCTAAGTGTCGATCATTGTAAGCAAGGGTACTACGTTCGTACTGAGAAGCCCGCGCGTCTAATGCAAACAGGTGCGTGGCATTTCGCGGCTAGCGACACATCGTTTCCTGAGCGCGGATCTTTCTCGCCCCATAAGCAACGACAGGGGCGCTGAGCGCCGCCGGCGCTGCAAAACGCCCGCGGCCGTGAGGCGAGAGCGTCGAGGTTTTTCTGTTGACAATCGCGCGTGCAGGCACAGACTGGCAGTTGCTGCAGTAGGGCGCATCGGCGAGACGCCGAAGGGGCAATGCCCACCTACGATGTGAAGTCCGTAGCTGCGCCCATGCCGAACATCGACAATCTCAAGAAGCAAGCCAAGCAATACCTGCGCTGGCATCGCCAGCGGTACCATCCGGTCGCGGCCGAGATCAGGGCTGTGCTGCCCAGCTTTCGGCATCTCGATGATCATCAGGTGCTGGATACGCGCTTCAAGCTCAGCGACGCGCAGGAGCTTGTCGCACGCCAACTGGGATTCGAAGGGTGGCGGGCGCTCAAGACAGGAGCTCAAGCCATGGCCACGCAAGCACTGCCCACATCCTCCCCGCCGACGTTCACCGGGATTGCGGCCCAGCTGTTCGTCTCCGACATCGGGGCCGCGTGCGATTTCTTCACGACCAAGCTCGGGTTTGCCATCGACTTCGTCTACGGCGATCCTCCCTTCTATGGGAGGGTCCGGCGCGACAAGGCGCGCCTGGCGTTGCGGCGGGTGTGCGAACCCGTATTCGTTGGCGATGTGCGCGAGCGCGAGCATCTGTTGTCCGCGGCGATCGAGGTCGATACGGCAACCGAAATCAAACAGCTATTCCTGGACTACCAGGCGGCCGGGGTACGCTTCCATCTGCCGCTGACCAAGGAGCCGTGGGGCGCCCGGAATTTCATCGTCACGGATCCCGACGGCAATCTCATCCTGTTTGCGGGACCTGCCGATTGAGCAGCCGATCCGCAGTTTCCTCAGCCAATGCGACGATGGCGGCAGATTCGCCATCGTCGGCATTGCCCGCACGTGCGGCGACGGCGCGAACGCAATGGGCCCGGGCGGAAGCGTGCCGCGACGCCGCTGGGCCGCGCGCTTGCCGGATCGCTCCGAGGCGCGTGCCCGTCACCCGCAGCAGCGCCGGCTCGCGGCTTGGCGAGCGGTAGCACGCAGGCTGGCTCAGTGCATCGTCACCTTGAGCGGCATGCCGCCGGCCGGGCGCAGCGTGACGCGGCTGACGGCTTCCGGTTCGCCATTCCTGTCGACCGCAAAGTCTGCCGCGCGCACCAGCGTCGCCAGGATCGCCACCGCCTCGATCATCGCAAAGGCCATGCCGATGCAGATGCGCGGCCCCGCCCCGAATGGCATGTAGTGGTAGCGTGAGATGTTCGGCTCGTTTTCCGGGGCGAATCGCGTCGGATCGAACCGGTCGGGATCCGCCCAATAGCGCCGGTGCCGCTGAATGGCATAGATCGGGATGATGATCTGCGTGCCGGCGGGGATGCTTCTGCCGGCGAGCTCCGTCGCGGCTAGCGCACGGCGGGAGATGATGGGTGCGGGTGGGAACAGCCGCATGCTTTCCTTCAGTACCTGGGTGGTGACGGGAAGCGCGTCGATGTCCTCGGGCCTGACGGCGCGGCCGGCCGTGACATCGCGCACCTCTTCCCGGATGCGCTGTGCCCAATGCGGCGCACGGGCCAACAGATACAGCGTCCACGTGAGGGCCTTCGCGGTCGTCTCATGGCCGGCCATCAGGAATGTGAGCAGATTGTCGATCAACAGCTGCTCCGACATGGGCGCGCCCGTTTCGGGGTTCTTCGCGCCCATCAGCCGCTGCAGCAGGTCGTCGGTTGATGCCGGTTTGGCGCGGCGTTCGGCAACCAGCGTCGCGACCGCCGCGCGCAGCTGGCGTTGCGCAATGCGCATGCTGAGCATGCCGGGATGCGGCGCCCAGGCCGGCAGCCCGAAATTGGCGTACGCCAATTGCCAGCCGAGGGGACGCTGGAAGTCGAAGTTGGAGCGGGCGATGAGCGGCGCAACGTGCGCATCGCCGCCCGGCAGCAGGGTGTGCGAGATAACGTCGAAGGTCACCAGGGTCATGTCGCGGTCGACGGCGCGCACCGCTCCCGGCGTGCAGCTGCGCCAGTCGGCGAGCAAGCGCTCGGCTGCCGCAACTATCGTCGGCACGAAGGCAAGCAAATCGCCATGGCGGAACACCGGCGCGGCGGTTTGGCGCTGCCACCTCCAGTCGCGTCCGTCTGCGGTGAGCACGCCGTTGCCCAGCAGCGGTCCGAGGATGCGCTGCGTGACGTAGGTGCGCGGGAAGGCCTCGCGCCGGTCGAGCAGCACGGTCTTGATCAGGGCGGGTTCGGTGATCCAGCACACGGTGCGGCCGGCGCGCGCAGCGACCACGATGTCGTCCTCGTAGGCCGCCGCGGGGAGCACGCGCAGCGGGTTGCGCAGGAGTTTGAGGAAGAAGGCTACGCTGTGCAACGGTCGCTCGAGCGGCGCGAC